>DASYFU010000133.1:0-5093 GCA_036498225.1 Gaiellaceae bacterium
ACGCCATCCATGCCGGCATGGTCGTCGTCGCCGACGGGACCGACGACGCGGCGGAACGGCTCGAGCGTGTGCTCACGACCGATCCCGGCATGGGCGTGCTCCGACACGCGGACGCGGGCTACCCGGAAGCGGTCGAGATGGCGGAACGCTCCGGCCTGCGCGTGCCGATGCAGGACGACGCCTAACTCACAGCACACTCACAGGCGGCGCTCACAGGCAGCTCACGTCGCGCGGAGAAAGTGGTGGCATGAGCTTGGCCACCGCATCGTTCCCCGCTCTCGGCACGACCGCCGAGGTGACGACGCTCGACCCGCTCGCGCTGTCAGACGCCATCGACGTGCTCGAGCGCGAGCTTGACGCCATCGACCGGGCGTGCAGCCGCTTCCGCGCCGACTCGGAGATTTCCCGGCTCGCGGAGAGCGGCGGGCAGTGGATGTCGGCGAGCCGTCTCCTGCGAGACGCGCTCCGTGCGGGGATCTCCGCCGCCGATGTCACCGGCGGCGCCGTCGACCCGACCGTGGGCGCATCCCTCCGCGCCCTCGGTTGGGACGCGGACTTTCGCGTCGTCGTCGCGCGCAGCACGCCGGTCCACATCGAGTTCGTTCCCGCAGCAGGGTGGCGGCGGATCGAGATCGACGAGGCGTGCGGTCGCGTGCGCGTCCCCGACGGCGTCCTCGTCGACCTGGGCGCGACCGCGAAGGCGCTCGCCGCCGACAGGGCCGCAGCCGCCGTGGTACGCGCGACCGGGTCGAGCGTGCTCGTGAATCTGGGCGGCGACATCGCAGTCGCCGGGCCGCCGCTCGCCGGCGGATGGCCGGTCCTCGTCACCGACGACCATCGCGCACCCTCCCCCGCGGACGGTCAGGTGATCGGGATCAGCGCCGGCGGGCTCGCCACCTCGAGCACGACGGTGCGCCGCTGGCGCACGAACGAGGGGGCGGTGCACCATCTCGTCGATCCGCGCACCGGCCGGCCCGCGGCCGAGGTCTGGCGCACGGCGAGTGTGGCCGCAGGCTCGTGCGTCGACGCGAACATGGCGTCGACGGCCGCGATCGTCCTCGGCGAGGACGCCCCGGCTTGGCTCGAGCGTCTCGGTCTCGCCGCGCGGCTCGTGCGTCCGGACGGCCGCGTCACGCTCACCGGCGGCTGGCCCGCGGAGGTGCTTGCGTGCGCAGCCTGAATCACCCCGCAATCTGGTATCTGATGCGCGGGAGCGGCGTCGTCGCGCTCATCCTCTTCACCGTCGTCGTCGTCCTCGGCATCGCGACGACGAGGCGCATGCGCATCGGGACGATGCCGCGCTTCGTGACGCTCTCGCTCCATCGCAGCGTGTCGCTGCTCGCGTGCGCGTTCCTCGTGCTGCACATCGGAACCGCGCTCGCCGACACGTACGCGAAGGTCGCGCTCCCGCAGCTCTTCATTCCGTATCCGACGTCGGGCTACAACCTCTACCTCGGCCTCGGCGCGCTCTCGCTCGACCTGGTGATCGCAATCGTGGTCACGAGCCTGCTCCGCCACCGCCTGACGCAGCGTGTGTGGAAAGGCGTGCACTGGTTCGCGTACGCATCCTGGCCGCTCGCGCTCGCACACAGCGTCGGGATGGGCACCGATTCCGGCTCGACCTGGTTCGTCGGCACGGCGCTCGTCTGCGTCGGCGCCGTCGTCGCCGCGGCCGCGTGGCGGCTGCTCGAGCTCCGACGCCCCTATCCGAAGTATCTGGGGGCGTCGCTGTGAGCGTCGCCGTGGCTCCCGAGCGCCGCGAGCACACGGGTGCGCGCCTTCTCGCTTCGCCGGATCGCACGCCACTTCCGCGCCGGTCCCGTGCTCAGCTCTTCGCGGAGATCGAGGCGAGCGGCTTGACCGGTCGCGGCGGCGCGGCGTTCCCGACCGCGCGCAAGCTCGCGGCTGTCGCGCGTGCGCGCCGGCGTGCGGTCGTCGTGAACGGGGTCGAGGGCGAGCCGGCGAGCTGGAAGGACAAGGTGCTCCTCGCTCAGAACCCGCACCTCGTCATCGACGGCGCGATGGTCGCGGCGCGGATCGTCGGCGCGCGCGAGGTCACCTTCGCCGTCGGTCGCGCGAACCGGACTATGTGGAAGCGGCTCGAGCAGGCGCTCGGCGAGCGCAGCGACGGCATCGACGTCTACCTCGAGACCGTGCCCGAGCGATTCGTCGCCGGGGAGGAGTCGGCGCTGGTCAACCTCCTGAACGGCGGGCCGGCGAAGCCGACGATGGAGAAGCCGTACGAGCGCGGGATGCTCGTCCAGAACGTGGAGACGCTCGCGAACGTCGCGCTGATCGCAGGGCACGGCGCCTCGTGGTTCCGGCGCCGTGGAACGGCGGACGAGCCCGGAACGGCGCTCGTGACCGTCCTCGGGGCCGTGCGCAACCCGGGCGTCGCCGAGGTCGAGCTCGGAACGACGCTGCGCGACGTCCTCCAACGCTTCGGCGGCCTGACCGCGTTCCCGTACGCATTGCTCGTCGGCGGCTACTTCGGCATGTGGGTCCGCGCGCACGACGTGCTGGACTCGCCGTTGACGAATGCCGCTCTCGCACCGCTCGGCGCCTCACTCGGCGCGCGCACCATCGCCGTCCTGCCGCAAGACGCCTGCGGTCTCGCAGAGTCGTCGCGCGTGCTCAGATATCTCGCGAACGAGAGCGCAGGGCAGTGCGGTCCGTGCATCTTCGGCGTCGCGGCGCTGGCCGACGCGTTCGAGCGAATCGATGCCGACCGGATCGGCCGCCTCGGCCCCCTCGTCGCCGGCCGCGGCGCATGCGCGCACCCGACGGGCGCGGCTCGGTTCGCGGCGAGCGCCGTGGACGTGTTCGCCGACGAGATCGCACTGCACCGCGCGGGCCGTTGCAGCGGCGCAGCGCATCCACCCGTGCTCCCGGTGGGAGCTTCCCGCGAATGGAGATGACGATGAAGCTCCGTGTGAACCCGATCCTCTGCGACGGCTACGGCCAGTGCGCCGAGCTTCTGCCGGAGGCCGTGCGGCTCGACGAGTGGGGCTACCCGCTGGTGCCGAGCGAGCCCCTTCCCCGAAGTCTCGAGCCCGCCGCGCGGCGCGCAGTCGCGATGTGCCCGCGCCTCGCGTTGTCACTCGAAGGGAAGCGGCGATGACGCCGGAGCAACGAGATCGCAACGTGTTTCGCGCGCGACGGATCACCGGAGCGATCACCGGCGTCTCTCTCGCCGCCTGCGGGCTCTTCGCGGGCCTCGCGGCGAGCGCGACGAGGCACGTCGCCGCGACGACGACGACCAAGAAGAAGGCGACCACCGTTGCGACGCCCGCGGCAGCCACGACGCAGGCGGCGACGACGACCACCACGATCGCGCCGGTCGTCGTCACGCCGACGCAGTCCGCGCCGGTCGCATCGTCCGGCGGCTCGTAGACTCGCCATGTGAGGCTCCTAATCCGCGACGTCGCGCAGCTCGCAACACCTGCGGGCCGCGACGCGCCGCTCCGCGGAGCCGCGCTCGGTACGGTCGACATGATCGAGGACGCGTACGTCCTCTGCGACGGCGACACGATCGAGTCCCTCGGCCGCATGCGCGACCTGCCTGCGCTCGACGGCGACGTCGTCGAGGTCGATGCGAGCGGATGCTGCGCGATCCCGGGCCTCGTCGACTGCCACACGCATGCGGCGTTCGCCGGCGACCGCGTCGAGGAGTTCTCGCTGCGCGCGGCCGGGGCGACGTACGAGGAGCTGCACGCGCGCGGCGGCGGCATCCTCTCGACCGTCCGTGCGACGCGCGCTGCCGGAGAGACCGGTCTGCGTGCCGCGGTCGAGCGCCATCGCGACTGGATGCGCGCGCAGGGCACGACGACGTTCGAGTCGAAGTCGGGATACGGCCTCGATCGCGACACCGAGCTCGCGTCGCTGCGCGCGATTCGCGACGCCGGAGGAATCCCGACGTGGCTCGGCGCGCACGCCGTTCCGCCCGAGTTCGACCACGCCGATGCATATCTCGACTTCGCGCTTGCGGAGGTACTGCCCGAGGCGGCGACGATCGCCGAGGCCGCGGACGTCTTCCTCGAGCGCGGCGCGTTCGACGCGGCGCAGGCGCGGCGCTATCTCGAAGCATGCCGCGCCGCGGGCCTCATGCTGCGCATCCACGGCGACCAGTTCACGGAGCAGGGAGCGATCCCGCTCGCCATCGAGCTCGGTGCGCGTTCGGTCGACCATCTCGAGGCGACGGGGCCGGACGGCATCCGCGCCATCGCCGCGAGCAACGTTACGGCCGTCGTGCTTCCCGCGAGCGCGCTCTTCCTGGCGCGGCCGATGCCGCCGGCGCGTGCGCTCGCCGACGCCGGCGCGGCCGTTGCGCTCGCCACCGACTTCAACCCGGGGAGCGCCTTCTGCGAGAGCCTTCCGCTGTGCTCCTCGCTCGCCGCCACGCAGCTCGGGCTCTCTCCTGCCGAGGCGCTGTCCGCCTGCACGGTGAACGCGGCCCACGTCCTCGGGCAGGCCGACCGCATCGGGCGGCTCGCACCGGGCTATCGGGCCGACATCGTCCTCCTCGACGCGCCCGACTGGCGGTACCTCGCCTACCACCTCGGCGGCGACCTCGTGAGCCGAGTGATCGTCGGCGGCGAGCTACCCTAGATCCATGCCGACGAGGAAACAGAAGCGGCGCGAGCTGAAGGCGAAGCGGCACGACTACGAGTTCGTCTACCTCGACGACGACGGCAACGAGGTCGAAGCTCCCGAGACTCCTGCCGTCAACGGCACGAAGCCGGCCGCGAAGAAGCAGGCCGCGGCACCTGCGCGCAGCAGGCGGAAGGCTCCGCAGCCGCCGTCGTGGCAGCGCGCCGGGAAGCGGGCGATCATGCTCGGCGCCATCGTGTTCATCCTCTTCGGGATGCTCAACAAGAACCACAACTACGCAGGCGCGGCGGTCGCCGCCGTCATCTACACCGCGCTCTTCATCCCCTTCACGTACACACTCGACCGCTTTGCGTACCGCCGCTGGGTGGCGCGCGACCAGAGCGCCACGAAGCGCTGACCCTGCCTCGTTAGACTCGCCAAGTGGCTCTGGCAGTCGATACGTACGCGCTCGGTCCGCTGCAGACGAACTGCTACGTCGTGCG
>DASYFU010000134.1:0-1735 GCA_036498225.1 Gaiellaceae bacterium
CGCTGTTAGTAGGCCCCGCGCCTCGCCAGGACGGCCGGCATCGTCTTCACGAGGATCGAGATGTCGAGCCAGATCGACCAGTTCTCGAGGTAGTAGAAGTCGAGCCGCACGAGGTCGTCGAAGCTCAGGTCGATCCGGCCGGAGACCTGCCAGAGACCCGTCATCCCCGGGAGCACGAGGTAGCGCTTGCGGTGCCAGTCCTCGAGCTGGACGTAGTCGCGCAACGGCAGCGGGCGCGGGCCGACGAGCGACATCTCGCCGCGCAGCACGTTCAGCAGCTGCGGCAGCTCGTCGATCGAGTAGCGGCGCAGGATGCGGCCGACCTTCGTGACGCGTGGGTCGTCCTTGATCTTGAAGAGCGGCCCCGAGGCCTCGTTGTCCGCTTCGAGCGCGCTCTGGCGCTGCGCGGACCCGGTGTACATCGAGCGGAACTTGAACATCCCGAACTCCGCCTCGCCCAGACCGACGCGCCGGTCGCGATAGAACACCGGCCCTGGTGAGTCGAGCTTGACTGCGACCGCGATCGCCAGCCACACCGGAGTCGCGAGCGCGATCAGCACGAAGCTCACGGTTGCGTCGAACGCACGCTTCACGGCCCAGTCGAACCCCGCGAAGACCGGCGGCCGGAGCTCGAACAACGGGACGCCCTGCCCGGGGACGTATTCGCCGCGCTGCGTCAGCAGGTCGGCCGTCGTCGGCGCGATGCGCACCTTGACCCCCCAGCGATGCGCCTCCTCGACGAGATCCAGGAGCACCTCCTCGTCGAGGTCGACGGCGCTCACGATCAGCTCGTCCGGGCGCTCGTCCTTGAGCACGCGTCCGAGCGCTGCGACGCTCCCGAGAACGGGCAGGTCGCCGGCGTCCCCGTTCGCCGTCAAGGCGCCGAGAAACTCGTAGTCGATGCCGCCGCGGCCGAGCCCGAGTGCACGGCGGAGCGCCGCGAGCCGCTCGCCTTCGCCGACGAGCACTGCCCGACGCCGCACTCCGGCGACGCGCCACATGTCACGCGTGACGACCTCGTAGCTCGAGCGGAGCGTGCCGATGAGGATGACGCTCAAGACGAAGGTCGTCGCGTACAGGCCGAACGTCGTGTGCTGGTAGCCAGTCCCGACGGCGAACGCGAGCGTGATCACCGCGACGAGCAGCAACGACGAGATGATGCGCCCCGCTCCCGCACGCTGCTCACGCGGCGCATACAAGCCGTTGCGCCAGAACACGAGCACGGTGACGAGCACGAGGAACGGCAGCCACTTCGTCTCGGCGTCCCAGGGCAGACCCCAGAGGATCGGCCGCAGGCCGTAGTAGAGCTCCCGCAGGACGAGCGCAAGGTAGAGCGCGGCGGCGAGCCCCGCCAGGTCGATCGCGACGAGCGCGAGCATGCTGAAGAGGCGCCGCGCGAGCGCGCGCAAACGCCAGACCGACGGAATGAGCCGGACCGAACGAATGTCGCCCGCGAAGACGGGGGGCTCAGGAGGCCCGCCGTCGCGCGGGGTATTGCCGGCATCGACAGGCTTCGTCGCCACGAGAGCGGGCATTGTACTCCCGCCGCCGCCGCCGACCGGATCCGCCGCTCAGCGGGCGAGCGCGAGCGGATCGCCGGCCGCACGGCGGGCGCCGAGGAGCCGCAGCGACACCGTCAGAGCGGTGCGACGGACGGGATCGAGCAGGTCGTAGTCATGGAAGTACGCGTGGACGTACGCCGGGAGCGGGTGCACGAGCGCACGCGCGAGATCGC
>DASYFU010000135.1:0-5001 GCA_036498225.1 Gaiellaceae bacterium
CCGCCGAGCTTGAGCACGAGCGCGTCGACGCCCTCGTCCGCGACGAGGAGGTTCGAGCCGAGGCCGATCGTCGCCACCGGGAGGCCGCGGCGCAGCAGCGCTTCCACCTCGGCTACCGACCTGGGCTGCGCGAGCTCGCGCGCCGGCCCGCCCGTGCCGAGCATCGTGTACCGCGAGAGATCGGTCACAACAGGTCCACCGCGCGGTCGACGTCGCCCGCGCCGAGCGTGATGATCGTGTCACCGGGACGCGCCCAGGCGCGGACGATGCGCGCGCCATCCTCGAGCGTCGGCGCCCAGCCGACGAGCATGCCAGGGCGAACATGCGACAACTCGTCGACGATCAGCTTCCCGCTCACTCCGGCGAGGGGCTCCTCGCGTGCGGGATAGATCTCCGTGACGCACACGGCGTCGGCGGAGGCGAGTGCGACCGCGAACTCGTGGGACAGATGGAGGGTGCGCGAGTACAGATGCGGCTGAAACAGCGCGAGCACGCGTCCACCGTTGCGCACTGCGGCGATGTCGGCCGCGAGCTCGGCGGGATGGTGCGCGTAACTGTCGTACACGTCCTCCCCGTGGCGCTGCAGCCGACGCCCAGCACCCGTGAACTCGCCGATGACGCGCTCCCCTCCCTCAACGCCGGCGAGATCAAGCGCGGCGAGCGCGGCTGCGGCGTTGCGGCGGTTGTGCTCGCCGGGCACGGCGAGCTCGACGTCGACGGGGTCGAGCTCCTCGCCGCGCACGACGTTCGGCACGGTCGCGAGCCAGTCCTCGAAGAGCGACTCGACCTCGGCGCGCGACGCGAACGTCGTGTGATGGTCGAGGTCGACGTTCAGGAGCACGGCGATCTCCGGCCGCAGCGCGGCGACCGAGCGGTCGGACTCGTCCCCCTCGACCACGAGCCAGCCCTCCCCCGCCCGCGCGTTGCCGCCGAGCTGGGGGATGTCCCCGCCGATGAGGAACGCCGGGTCGAGCCCGAGGCGGTCGAGGCAGAACGCGATCATCCCGCTCGTCGTCGTCTTCCCGTGCGCGCCCGCGACGACGATCGAGCGGCGCAGCGACACGAGCTCGGCGAGGAGGTCGGCGCGCGGCCGCCCCGCGACGCGCCCGGCGAACGCGGTCGACACGTACACCTCCCATCCGTCCGGCGGCTGAGACGGATCCGGCGCGATGGTCACGTCGATGCCGTCGAGATGCGCGAGATACGGCGTATCGACGCGATCCCAACCCGCGACCTCGGCGCCCCATGCGTGCGCGAGCAGCGCGTACGCGCTCATGCCGGCGCCGCCGATGCCGGCGATCCAGATGCGCCTACCGGCGAGCGGCTGCGAGCTCGAGGAGCTCATCGGCGATCCTCTCTGCGGCGTCCGGCTTCGCGGCTGCGCGCATGGCCGCGGCCATCGCAGCGAGCTTCGTCGGATCGGCGAGCAGCGACTGCACGACCTCGGGCACACGCTGCACGTCGGCTTCGGTGACGACGATCGCGCCGCCCGCGTCCTCGAACCACTCCGCGTTCTTGCGCTGATGTCCGCCGGTCGCGAACTCGCCCGGGACGAGGACGGCGGGCAACCCTGCGGCTGCGAGCTCCCACACCGACCCGCCTGCGCGCGCAACTGCGACGTCGGCCGCTCCGTATGCGGCACCGATCTCGTCGATGAACGGGCGCAGGATGTAATCGGGCCGAGTCGCGCGTCCGCGCAGCGACGGGTAGTCACGCTCGCCGCACAGGTGCAGGACGGCGGGGCCGGACTCCGCCCAGGCGTCGAGCGCGAGCTCGTTCAACAGCCGTGCGCCGAGCGAGCCGCCGAACACGAGCACGACCGGGCCCTCGGCAGGAAGGCCGAGCTGTTCGCGCGCTTCGTCCCGCGCAACCGTGCGCGATCGCTCCGGCACCGGCCGGCCGACGGCGACGTACTTCGCGCCGTTGCGTCCGTGCACGGGCAGCGCGAGGAACACGCGCTCCGCGAACGGCGCCGCCAGCCGGTTCGCAAGCCCGAGGTGCGCGTCCGCCTCGGTCAGCGCGGCCGGGATCCTGCGCAGACGCGCGGCGAGCACCATCGGCCCGGCGACGTAGCCGCCGCCGCCGAGCACGACGTCGGGCTTGCGCCGCTCGAGAATCCGGAGGCACGCGACGGGCGCGGCCGCCGCGAGCGCGAGCGCGCGCAACTGTGCCGGCCCGGGGCGGCGCGGGAATCCGGCGACCGCGAACTCGTCGAACGGGTAGCCCTGCTCAGGAACGAGCCGCGCCTCGACGCGATCCGGCGACCCTGCGAACGTCACCGCCGCCCCGCGCGCGCGCAGCGCTTCCGCCACCGCGAGCGACGGGGCGAGGTGCCCGACCGTCCCGCCCGCTGCGATCAGGCACCGAAGCTGTCTGTGTTCCGGCATGGCCACGAGCGATGTTAAGGAGGATCCCGACGCTCAGGAGGGTTATGACGAGGCTCGACCCGCCGTACGACACGAACGGCAGGGGGATGCCCGTGAGCGGCGCGAGCCCCAGCACGGCCGCCAGGTTGATCGCCGCCTGGCCGCAAATGAGTGCGGTGATGCCCGCGGCGAGGCGCTTGCCGAACGGGTCCTTGCATGCGATCGCGAGCCGCAGGCCGGCATACGCGAACGCGCAATAGCCGGCGACGAGGACCGCCGCGCCGACGAGCCCGAGCTCCTCGGCGATGACCGCGAAGATCATGTCGGTGTGCGCTTCCGGGAGGTAGTGGATCTTCTCGATCCCCTGGCCGAGGCCGCGACCGAAGATCCCGCCCGAGCCGATGCTGATCTGGGCCTGGACGTTCTGGAGCCCAGCGCCGAGCGGGTCCTTCCACGGATTGAGGAACGTGAAGAGGCGCGCGCGCCGGTATGGCGACGACCATGCGGCGATCGCGCCGGCGCCGAAGACGATCGTGTACGCGACGCCGAGCGTCGGCAGCGGCGTCCCCGAGACGAGCAAGACGGCGCCGATCATCACGACGATGGTGATGACCGTCCCGAGATCGGGCTCGGCGAGGACGAGCGCGCAGAAGATGCCGACGAGCAGCCCCATCGGGCGTGCGAGGTCCTTCAGCGTGCGCGGCGCCGGTCGCCGCGAGAGATACGCGGCTGCCCAGACGACGAGCGCGAGCTTCGCCAGCTCCGACGGCTGGAACGTCGCGGGGCCGAGGCCGATCCACCGGCGCGCGCCGTTGACGCGCGAGCCGATGACGAGGACGGCGAGACAGAGGAAGAGCGCGGCGCCGACGAGCGTCGGCGCGAGCGCGCGCAGCTTGCGGAAGTCGGTGCGCGCGGCCACGACGAGAAGCGCGAAGCCGAGCAGCGCGTAGATCCCCTGCCGTTCGAGGTAGCCCATCGGATTGGTGTTCCCGAGCGCGGCGGAGGCGGACGTCGCGCTGTACACCATGACCAGGCCGAACGCGGTCAGCCCGAGCGTGACGAGGACGAGCAGCTGCCACTCGAGGCTGCGCTGCCTCACTGCAGCTCCTCGACGATGCGGCGGAACGCGTCTCCCCGCTCCTCGAAGTTGCGGAACTGGTCGAAGCTCGACGTCGCCGGCGAAAGGAGAACGACGTCGCCCGGCTGCGCGTCGGCGGTTGCGTGCGCAATCGCGCGCGCGAGATCCTCGTCGCGCGCGTACGCGCGGCCGGCGGCGTCGAGCGCGGCGGCGAGCTGGTCGGTCGTCGCACCGATGAGATGGATGGAGCGCACGTTCGACGGCAGCTCGGCGGCGAACGAGCCGAAGTCCTCGCCCTTGATGAAGCCGCCGAGAATGAGATGGATCGGCTCGTCGTACGCAGCGACGGCGCGGCGGGCGGCGGTCGTGTTCGTCGCCTTCGAGTCGTTGACGTAGCGGACGCCGCGCAGCTCGCGCACGAGCTCGAGCCGGTGCGGCACGCCTTCGAAGGTGCGCAAGGCCTCGGCGATCGCGTCGTCGGGTAGACCGGCCGCGCGCGCGGCGACGGTCGCAGCGGCTGCGTTCGCGCGGTTGTGCGCGCCGGGCATGCGCGGCTCCGCCGGGAGCGGGTCGTCCGCCGAGAAGTCGTCGGGGCCGATCTTCGTCTTCGCACGCTCGAAGATGCGCAGCTTCGCGTCGCGATAGGCCTCGAAGGTCCCGTGCCGGTCGAGATGGTCGGGCTCGAGGTTCAGCAGCACGGCGATGTCGCACGCGAACGTCTCCACGTCCTCGAGCTGAAAGCTCGACAGCTCACAGACGATCCATGTGCCTGGCTCGACTGTGAGCGCGACCTCGCTGAGCGGCACGTGCTCGTTGCCGGCGAGCACCGCGTCGACGCCGGCAGCGGCGAACATCGCGCCGAGCAGCCGAACCGTCGTCGTCTTCCCCTTCGTGCCGGTCACACCGAGCACCGGGTTGCCGGGCAGGAGCCGCCAGCCGAGCTCGATCTCGCTCCACACGGCGATGCCGCGCTCGCGGGCGGCGACGACCACGGGCGAGCGCTCCGGCACGCCGGGGCTCTTCACCACCAGTTCGACTCCCGACAGCACCGATTCGTCCTCCGTCCCGAGGCGCATTTCGACGCCGGTGCCCGTGAGCCTGCCGGGGTCGGCGTCGGGCGAGCGGTCGTTGACGACGACCTCGACGCCGCGGGCGGCGAGGGCGAGCGCCGCGGCCTCGCCGGTCACGGCGAGCCCGAGCACGAGCGCACGACGGGGGAGTTCGCTCATCCGGGCGTACTTCGCCCCGCGAAGGGCGGATCCTGGCCTCGCTACGAGCGAAGGACGCGCGCGACCTCGGGGTCGCCGTCCTGCGCGCCGATCACGCGATCGACGCTCCGGTCCGGGAGCGGCAAGACGGGCAACTCGCCGAGCAGGTAATCGAGCCGCGGATCGGCGAGCTCGTGGAGCAATCGCTCGAGCTCGTCCACCGACGACTCGAGGATGAGCACCTCGTCGAAGTCGCCGAACGACGCGAGCGACTCGCGCGCTGCGGCAGCACCCAGGACCGCGACGACGCCGCTCAAGCCTGGTGGAAGTAGTAGCGGTAGAAGAGCGC
>DASYFU010000136.1:0-2050 GCA_036498225.1 Gaiellaceae bacterium
AAGACCTTCACGATCCGGGAATCTTGGGCGACGAGCGTGATGCGCTTGTAAAGAGTGAAGCCCGCGATCTCGAACGGCGGCAGCCCGAGCGCCGAGCCTAGCCGCCGCGCCGGGTCGGAGAGCACCGGGAACGGCATGTGATTGCGTTCCGCGAACTCGACCTGGTCTTCGAGCGACTGCACCGAAAGCCCAGCGACCCGCATACCCTGCGCGGCGAGCTCGCCGTGGAGATCGCGGAACGCACGGGACTGCGGCGTGCAGCCGCGGGCGCCCGGCGTCTCGTCCCACCCCGGAATCGGCGCGACATCCGGCCGGCCCGAGCGCGGATAGACGTAGAGGACGTCGAGGTGGCGCACGTTCACCGGGCCTGCGGACGACTCGAGCTCGAGATCGGGCAGCTCGCGGCCGACGAGGTGGTCGGCGGCCCCGTCGTCCTCGGGGACGGGCAGATCAGCCGGCAGCGAGTACCCGTCGTACGTCACGCGACGCCACACACGCGCTGCGCGACGAGCGCGTACGTCTGCGCCGTTCGCACGAGACCCTCGATTTCGAGGTTCTCGCCCAGCTCGACGTCCATCAGCCCGGTCGACGTGCCGTAGTTGAGCGTCGGGATCCCGTAGCGCGAGAGCGCGGATGCGTCGCTGAACCACCGCGTGACGTCGCGCTCCGGCTTCGCTCCGAAGACCTCGGCGTGCGCGGCGTCGACTGCCTGGACGAGCTCGTGCCCTTCGTCGATCTCGGCTCCGGGCGCGGTCACGTACACCTCGCCCTCGATGCCGTAGTCCGGGAACCGCGCGGCGAACGACCGGACGACGTCGAGCACCTCGCGCCGCGCAACGGCCATCGGCTTCGTCGGCGGTACGCGCACGTCGAGGAAGAGATCGGTGTGATGCGGCGTCCGCGAGACACGCCAGCCGAAGCCGCCGTCGATCGCGCCGACGTTGACGATCGCCTTCGCGCCGCGGTACGCGTTTGACGGATCGTCCTCCCATGTCGGGATCCACTCCTGCACCGCCGCGAGCACCTCGTGCATGCGGAGCACGGAGTTCTGGTCGCGCTTGCCCTCGCTGAACGCTGTGTGGATGAAGTTGCCGTGCACACGGATGCGGAGCCAGAGCGCGCCGAAGTGGCCGAGCACGACCTTGCCCTCGGTCGGTTCCCCGAGCAGGCACATGTCGGCGACGCCGCCGTGCGTGACGAGGTGCCGCGTACCGGCCGCGTAACCCCGGTACTGCGCGCCCTGCGCGTCGCCGTACTGTGTCTTCTCGATCTCGCCGCAGACCGCCGCGATCAGCACGTCGCCCCGCAGCCGCACACCCGCATCCTGCAGTGCGCGCACCGCTTCCACGTAGCACGCGAGCGCGCCCTTCATGTTCGAGATCCCGAGTCCGTAGAGCCGCCCCTCGCGCTCGAACGCCTGCGGCTGGAAGCCGGGCACGTTCCGCAGCCATGGCTCGCGCCCGGAGTACGACGTGTCCATGTGCCCGTTGAACATGAGCGTCGGCCCGCCGCCCGCGCCCTGCCAGGTGCCGAGGGCGTTCGCGCGGTTGTCCTCGACCTGCTGCCACTGCACCGCAAGGCCGAGCGGCTCGTAGAGGGAGACCATCAGCTCGGCCATCCGCTGCTCGTCGCCCGTGAAGCTGTGGACGTTGATCATCCGGCTCGCCGTGTCGACGAGGCGCTCGCGGTCGATCTTCATTCGACCGGCAACCCTGCTGCGGCCCAGGCGTCGAAGCCGCCCTCGAGGTCTCCCGCATCGACACCGAGCTCGACGAGTGTCGCGGCCGCGAGGCTCGAGGAGTAGCCCTCGGCGCACACGAGCACGAGGCGGCGCCCGACGAGCTGCGGGTCGCGCCACTCCGACGTCGGGTCGGCCCGCCACTCGAGCACCGACCGCCGTACGTGCACCGAGCCGGGGATCGTCCCCGTCACCTCGCGCTCGTCGCTCGAGCGCACGTCGACCAGCAGGACGTCCTCGGCGGCGGCCGCCTCGGCCGGCGTGTAGCGCACGATGCGCGACCGGGCTTCGGCGAGCATCCGGTCTATCCCT
>DASYFU010000137.1:0-2741 GCA_036498225.1 Gaiellaceae bacterium
AGCGCAGCCGCGAGCGCAGCCGGATCGCCCGAGTCGACCAGCACTCCAGACACACCGTCGGCGACGAGATCGGGAATCGAGCCCGCGCGCGTCCCGATCACGCCCCGCCCACGGCAGAACGCCTCGACGAGCACACGGCCCATCCCCTCGGAGCGGGACGGCAGGACAAGCACCCACGCGTCGTCGAGTGCAGCGGCGACCTCCGCCGAGGTCAGCTCACGGTTCCAGGTGACGCCGTGCTCGCGGGCGAGCACTTCGACGACGTCGCTGCGGGCTCCGTTCCCCACGATGCGCAGCGACGCCCCGGGAATCCGCGGCGCGGTGAGCCGCCACGCGTGGGCGAGCCCGTCGATGTTCTTGTACGCCTCGAGCACGCCGACGAACAACGCCACAGGGTGCTCCGGCAGGGGTCGCGGTGGACCGAGGAACGGCGCGAGGTTCATGAACGCCGGAAAGTCTCCCGCCGGCTCCACACCGAGCTCGCGCACGAGGCCTGCGGTGAAGGGAGACACCGTCCGTACCGCATCCGCCCGTCGCAGCGCCGCCGCCGCGATCGCGTCGCCGAGGCGCGACAGCAGCCGGCGCGCAGAAGAGCCGTAGAGCCTGGTCGACGTCCGCCAGTCGCCGTGCACCTCCGCGACGACGCGCACGGGAACGCGCGCGATGCGGCGGGCAAGCAGCGCTGCGGCAGTGTCGTAGGCCGTCTGGCAAACGACGGCGTCGGGTTGAAGCGCACGCAGGAGCCGTGCCGTTCGCCAGGGGAGCGCGAGCCAGAATGCGAGGCCGTCGAGCACTCGCGGCCGAAGCGGCGCGACGAGCGTGAAGGTCTCGTTGCCCGACGGAGAGCCCGGCGCCGCCGACGCGAGCACGTGCACGTCGAGCTCGGAGGCGAGCGCGTCGAACTTCTCCGCCTGGCTCGGCGGAAGCGGCAGTCGGTAGCGCGTCCTGCCGACGAAGAGCACCCGGGGCCGGCTCACAGGCGCCAAGGGTAGTGCCACCCTGTTAACCGTCTGTGCGAGCGGCGGCCAGCAACGCCTCCTCGAGCCGGGCGAAGACCACGCCGGGAGCGTACGACGCGACCGAAGGCGCCGCCCCCGAGCGCAGACGGTTGCGCAGCTCCTCGTCTCCGGCAAACCGGCGGATCGCCTCGCCGAGGCCGGCCGAATCCCCGGCGGCGACGAGCAGCCCGTTCTCGCCGTCGCGTACAACCTCGGCGACACCGCCCGCAGCCGTCGCGAGCACCGGAGTCCCCACCGCGAGCGCCTCGACGACGGAGTGGGGAAAGTTCTCCCAGCTCGACGAGAGGATCGACGCGTCGGCGGCGCGGAAGAGCTCCAGCACCCGGTCGCGGGCCAGCGGGCCGACGAAGCGCACGCGCGGCCCGAGGCCGAGCTCCTCCGTACGCTCCTCGAGTGACACACGCTCGTCGCCGTCGCCGGCGATGACGAGAATGACGTCGTCCGCGTGCGCGACCGCCTCGAGTGCGACGCCGAGCGACTTCTGCGCGGTCAGCCGGCCGGCGAACGCGAGCGTCAACCCGTTCATGCCGAACGAACGACGGAGGTCATCACGCGGCGCGAGCTCAGGCAGCGCCGGCGCCGGGTTCGGCAGGACGGAGACGCGCTCGCTGCGCACCCCCCACGTCACCGCGAGCTCGCGGAGGTAGGCGCTCGGTGTGAAGACATGTGCCGCTCCGCGCAGCTCGACGTCGCGTGCAAGCCGGAGCGTGCGCACGGCGGCTCCACCGCGAAGCCGCTGGAACTGGTCGACGTCGCCGGCAACGATACGTCGTCTCCGCGCACGTTCGAATGCAGGGTCCGCCGTCAGCTTGACGACATACGGCCGGCGCGCACCGCGCGCGCCGGCCCAGCTGCGCCCGAACATTCCCGTCGTGTAGACGACGTCCGCGCGCCTGGCGCGACGCGCGATCTCCGCCGCGGTACGAACGTGGACAGCACCCTTCGGTAGGCGGCGCGAGATCGCGTGCACGGGATAGTCGCGTGGCGCCGGCGGCGCCGACGCCGTGGTCACGACCTCGACTTCATGGCCGCGCCCATGCAGGAAGCCGGCGACATCCGGTGCGTGACTCGCCGGACCGCCGACGTCCGGCGGCCAGATACCCGAGACGACGAGCACTCTCATCGGGCCAATATGCCGACCTCGGCCTCCGCGTCGGCCTCCGCCTCTTCGAGCGGCGCGGGCGGTCCGACATCCTCGGGTCGGATCCGGACGAAGATCCACGCCCACATCGCTGCAAAGACGCAGACGCCGGCGAGCACTGCTCCAGCAGCTCCTGTCGCTCCCCACATCGCGCCGAGGACCACGACGAGCGGCAGGACGACGACGGTCTCGACACCGTGCGTCCAGATGCGGAGGTTCGGCCTGCCGATCGTGACCGGGAACGACTTCGTCCAGCCGACGACGAGCTGCACCGCAGCCGCGAGCAGGAGGACGCGGCTCGCCGGAGCGGCCGCGACGTACGCCGGACCGTTGACGAGGCGAATGAGGTCGGGCAGGAAGACGTAGATCGGCGGCACGGCGACGAGTGCGATGCCGAACGCGGCGAGTGTGTAACGCCGGATCCCACGAAGCACGGCCGCCTGGTTGCCGCGCTCCCACTCGCGCGTCTGATCGGTCAGCAGCATCATCCGCGCCGGCGCCGACACCGCCTGCAGCGCCGACTGCGGCGCCTGGGCGACGCGGAAGCGGCCGACCTGCGTCGTGCTCGTGACGGCTCCGAG
>DASYFU010000138.1:0-2977 GCA_036498225.1 Gaiellaceae bacterium
ATAGTGGCTCGGCGGCCGCTCGCGGTCGCGATCACCGGCGGTATCGCGGCGGGAAAGAGCGAAGCGCTTGCCGCGTTCGCGCGGCTCGGCGCCGCGACGCTGTCCGCCGACGCGATCGTCCATGACCTGCTGGCCGAGGACGCGGACGTGCGGACGGCGATTCGCGAGCGCTGGGGCGAGGACGCCGTCGGGAATCGCACGCGGATCGGGGAGATCGTCTTTCGCGATCGCGCCGAGCTGGACTGGCTCGAGCAGCTTCTTCATCCGAAGACGCGCGTGGTTACGGACGCGTGGATGGCATCGGTCGCGGCGTCCGTGGCGGTCATCGAAGTCCCGCTCCTGTACGAGACGGGCGGCGAGAAGCGCTTCGATGCCGTCGTCGTCGTCACGGCTCCGCCCGGCGTCCGCGAAGCGCGCCGCCCGGACCTCGTCGGCCGGCAGTCGAGGCTCATCTCCGACGACGAGAAGGTGAAGTTGGCGGATTACGCATTCGTGAACGACGGTTCGCTCGAGGATCTCGACGCGTTCGTCGAGTCGACGATGGAGGCACTGTGCGCGTCCTGAGAAGGCTCACGCTCGTGGGTGCCGTGCTGGCCGCCGCGATCGGCGCTTTCATCTATCTCCAGCGCACGGAGCCGCCCTGGTGGGCGCGCATCTGGTTTCCGCTGCGCTACGCGGCGATCGTCCGCGGGCACGCGGTCGACAACCATCTGAGCCCGGCGTTGCTCGCGGCGGTGATCGAGGAGGAGAGCAAGTTCAACAAGGACGCGCGCTCGCGCACGGGAGCGATCGGCCTCATGCAGCTGCAGCCGACCACCGCGAAGGGGATCGCCATCCGCACCCACGGCGCTCGGTTCGTCATCTCCGATCTGTACAAGCCCGAGATCAACGTCCGCTACGGCGCGTGGTACCTCCGCCTCCTTCTCGACAAGTACGGCGACGAAAAGACCGCGCTGGCCGCGTACAACGCCGGGCAGGAGAACGTCGATCGCTGGCTCGCGCTGCACGAGCCCATCCAGTTTCCGGAGACGCGCGCCTACGTCGACCGCGTCGAGCGGCTGAAGGGCATCTACCGCCGCACGTATCCGAGCCAGCTCGGGCTCAAGTAGCGCGCTGCTCGAGCTCGTTGCTCTTGTTCGTCAGCGCGACGAACGCCGCCTGCAGGAAGTCGCTGGCGCCGCCTGCTGCGAGCGTCAATGTCAGCAGCCGGCCGCCCCGAGGCGCAAGGATCTGCGCCGTCGCGAGCCCCGCCGCCGCCCACGTTCCGACGCAGCGGCTGCACGTCAGGAGCTCTCCGAGCGCCTGCCGCAGATCGCCCGTCTCCGTGGGTTCCTCGTCGCCGTCGTGGGCGTTGCCCTGGACGAACGGTTCGCGCAGGAAGCTCGTGACCTCACCGTCGGCGAGCGTGCGCGCGGCCTTGAACGTCGCCACCGCGAGGACGACGAGATCGAGTGCCGTGTTCTCGCGCGGGTCGCGGCCGAGCGCGCGGGCGAGACCGCCGGCAGCCGTGAGCCCGCCCGCGAAGACCGCCACGATCGACGCGTAGGCGGAGTACGGCGGGGTTCGGCGCGCTTCGTCGATCGAAGGCATCTGGATACCCTGTGTCTCCAGTGGCCGTGCTGAAAACCTCCGATATGTACCTCCCCACCGGCGACCAGCCGCGCGCGATCGCCGAGCTGTCCGCCGGGCTGCGCGCGGGCGAGCAGTTCCAGACGCTCGTGGGCGCGACCGGCACGGGCAAGACGGCGACGATGGCCTGGACGATCGAGGAGGTCGGCAGGCCCGCGCTGATCATCGCCCACAACAAGACGCTCGCCGCCCAGCTGTGCAACGAGTTCAGGGAGTTCTTCCCGACGAGCGCGGTCGAGTACTTCGTCTCCTACTACGACTACTACCAGCCCGAGGCGTACGTTCCCCAAGCCGACCTGTACATCGAGAAGGATTCGTCGCGCAACGACGACATCGACCGCCTTCGCCACTCGGCCACGTCGAACCTCCTCTCGCGCCGCGACGTGATCATCGTCGCTTCGGTGTCGTGCATTTACGGCCTCGGCTCCCCGGAGGAGTACAAGGAGCGCGTCGTCTTCGTCAACGTGGGCGAGGAGCAGGACCGCGATCTGATGCTCCGGAAGCTGATCGATATTCAGTACGTCCGCAACGACACGTTGCTCGGACGCGGTCGGTTCCGGGTGAAGGGCGACGTCGTCGAGATCCAGCCGGCGTACTCCGAGACGGCGTACCGCGTCTCGTTCTTCGGCGACGAGGTCGAGCAGATCACGCACTTCGACCCGCTGACAGGAGAGGTGCTCTCCCGCTACGAGACGATCACGATCTTCCCGGCAACGCAGTACGTCACGTCCAAGCCAACGATCGAGCGTGCGATCGGGGAGATCCGGCACGAGCTCAACCAGCAGGTGCGTGCGTTCGAGTCGGAAGGGAAGATGCTCGAGGCGCACCGCATCCGGCAGCGCACCGAGTACGACGTCGAGATGATGCAGGAGCTCGGCTTCTGCAACGGCATCGAGAACTACTCGCGCATCCTCGACGGACGACCGCCGGGCTCCGCGCCGCACACGCTCCTCGACTACTTCCCGTCCGACTTCGTCGTCTTCATCGACGAGTCGCACCAGACGGTTCCTCAGATCGGCGGCATGTACGAGGGCGACCGGTCGCGCAAGCAGACGCTCGTCGACTTCGGCTTTCGTCTTCCGTCCGCGCTCGACAACCGCCCGTTGCGATTCGACGAGTTCCTGGCGAAGGTCCCACAGATGGTCTTCGTGTCGGCGACGCCCGGCCCGTACGAGCAGAGGCACGCGACCCGCGTCGCCGAGCAGCTGATCCGGCCGACGGGGGTCGTCGACCCGACCATCGATCTCCGGCCGACGCGCAACCAGATCGACGATCTCCTCGGCGAGATCCGCGCGCGGGAGGCCGTGGGCGAGCGGACCCTCGTGACGACCTTGACGAAGAAGATGGC
>DASYFU010000139.1:0-4372 GCA_036498225.1 Gaiellaceae bacterium
GCACGACGCCGTCGGGGCGCTCGAGCAGATCGATGGCGCACTCGGCCGCGGTCGCGCCGAGCTCGTGACGGTCCTGGCGGATCGTCGTCAAGGGCGGATGCGCGAGCGCCGCGGCCTCGAGGTCGTCGAAGCCGACGACCGCGACGTCGCGTCCCGGCCGGCGCCCTGACTCCCAGATCGCCTGCAGCGCGGCGAGCGCCATGAGATCCGATGCCGCGACGATCGCCGTCGGCGGATCGTCGAGCGCGAGCAGCGCGCACGCCTCGCGGTAACCGGACTCGGACGAGAAGTCGCCGAAGCGCACGTACGCGTCCGGCTGGTCGGGGCACGCTTCGCGGAACGCGGCCAGCCGCTCGGCGCCGGCAAGCGTGTTCTGGGCGCCCGCGAGGTGCGCGATGCGCTTGTGGCCGATCGCGCGGAGGTGGGCAAGCGCAAGCCGTACGCCGCCCGTGTGATCCGAGCCGACGAACGCGTCGCCGCAGTCCACGTCGACGCCGACGAGCGGGACTTCGCGCTCGGCGAGGTCGAGGACGACCGGCTCGTCCGCATCGACGCCGATGACGATGGCAGCGTCGAAGCGGTGCGCGTCCACGTCCTGGAGGAGAAGCGGCTCGTAGCCGTGCTGCCCGAGTCGGCGTGAGATCGCCGCCAGCACCTTCCCGAAGAACATGAGCGACAGGTCGCGGTGGCCCGCGTTGTCGCCGACGACGACGCCGACGAGTCGCGTCCGCTGCGACGCGAGCGCGCGCCCGACCGAGTCGACGCTGTACCCGAGCTCCGTCGCCGCCTCGTGTACACGATCGCGCGTCGTCGAGCGGACGTCGCCCTTCTCGTTCAGCACGCGCGACACCGTCGCGATCGAGACTCCTGCCTTCTGCGCGACGTCGCGGATCGTCGGCCGGTGCATCGCCGCTACCCCGGCGGCGTGATCGCGGCGAGAAGGCCGCCGACGCCTGCCTCCGAGGAGCCGTGCCAGCGGTGCGGGCCGGCAGCCGCGAAGAGGGTCGTCCGCGGGCCGCTCATCCCGCCCGTGCCGAAGGCGATCCCCCACACACCGGGCACCTTCACGGGGAGCGCGCCGTCCGGCTCCCAACCTCCGCCCGTGCGCGCGAAGGCGAGGATCTTGCCGCTGCCGAAGTTCGCGACGAGGACATCCCCGCCGAAGCGGCCGAAGCCATTCGGCGCGAGTGCAACGCCCCACGGCTCGTCGAGCGCGTTCGTCGTCGCGACGCGCGCGACGAAGCGCCCGCGCAGGTCGAACTCGTCGACGACGCCGCCGGTCGGTGAGTCGTTGCCGTCCACCGGCGCCGGCTGCGCGTATGTGACGAAGACGCGCTTGCCGACGGCGGTGACGCCGAACGGCGAGTAGCCCGCCGGGAGCGTCCGGTCGACGAAACGAGCAGGGACCCGATGCCAGAGCGCGTCATAGACGAGCACCCGCCCGTTGTGGAAGTCGGTCGCGTACAGGCGTCCGCCGGCGACGGCGACGCCCTTGAAGATCGCAGCCGAGCCGGTCGCGTCGACCGCGACGACCGCGTCCTTCGACCAGCCGTGCGGCACGGTCGGCGACCAGGCTCGAATCGTCCCGTCCTCGCACGCGTAGATGAACCGCGCCGGCCCGGAGGCATGCCCCGCACGCACGACGAAGCCCGAGCCGCCGTTGTAGACGACGCCGGTCGGCCCGCAGGGGACGCTGACGGTCAACGCCTGCTTGCGACCCGTTCCGGAGTAGAGCGTGCTCGATCCGCGCGCCTCGTTCGAGACCCACCACGGCCCCGTCGGGCTCGCCGCAAGGCCCCACGCGTTCACGAGCTGCGGATCCGTGCGGTCGGTGACGAGGCGGTGCAGGCCGAACGCCGCATCCGCCCGACCCGGGAGGAGCGCGAGCGCAGCCAGCACCGCCGCGAACACCGTCGTTATCCCGTGACCACCGGCGTGGGCTTCGGCGCGGCGCGCCGCCCCGCGATGTGGTCGCGATACCAGTAGAAGCTGTCCTTCGGCACGCGCTCGAGCGACGGGTAGTCGATGTAGACGATCCCGAAGCGCTTCGAGTAGCCGTGCGCCCACTCGAAGTTGTCGAGGAAGCTCCAGACGAAGTAGCCCTTGACCGGCGCGCCGTCCGCAATCGCGTCACCGACCGCACCGATGTACGACTGGATGTACGCCGTGCGCTCCGGGTCGTGAACCGCCCCGTCGTGGACGCGCACATCGCCGAACGCGGCACCGTTCTCGGTCACGTAGATCGCCTTCGGCGCGTAGTCGTTGGCAACGCGGACGAGCAAGCGATAGAGCCCGTCCGGATAGACCTCCCAGTCCATCTCCGTGTGCTGCGCCTCCGGGTTGCGGATGAACTGCGGCCCGTCCGCGCCGGCGCTCACGATGAAGCGGAAGTAGTTGTTCACGCCGAGGAAGTCGATCGGCGCGGCCATCGCCTCGAGGTCGCCGTCCTGGACGAACGGCGCGACGAGCGCGTTGCGCTCGAGGAGGTCGGCGGGATACGAGCCGCGGAAGATCGGATCGAGGAACCAGCGGTTCCCGGCGCCGTCCACCTCCCAGGCAGCGGCCTCGTCCTCGGGTGAGTCCGAGTGCGGGTACGCCTGGTGGAGGTTGAGGACGATCCCGACCTGCGCGTCCGGCGCGGAGCGGCGGAGCGCTTCCACCGCCCAGCCGTGCGAGAGGAGGAGATGGTGCGCGACGGCGACGGCATCGGCTTCGCTCGTCCGGCCGGGAGCGTGCTGGCCCCACGAGTTGCCGATCCACGCGTAGACCCACGGCTCGTTGTGCGTCATCCAGTGCTTGACCCGGTCGCCGAGACGCTCGGCGACGACTTCGGCGTATTCGGCGAAGGCCTGCGCGGTCGCGCGCTCTCTCCACCCGCCCACGTCCTCGAGCGCCTGCGGCGTGTCCCAGTGGAAGAGCGTCGCGAACGGCTCGATGCCCTCCTCGAGCAGCGCGTCGACGAGACGGTCGTAGAAGTCGAGGCCAGGCTTGTTCACCTCGCCCCGCCCCTGCGGGAACACGCGCGGCCACGCGATCGAGAAGCGGAACGCGTCGAGACCGAGCTCCTTCATCAGGCGAATGTCCTGCGGATACCGGTGGTAGAAGTCGCACGCGACGTCGCCCGTGTCGCCCCCGCGAACCTTGCCGGGCGTGTGGCTGAAGCGATCCCAGACGCTTTCGCCGCGGCCGTCTTCGTACACGGCGCCTTCGATCTGGTACGAGGCGGTCGCGGCGCCCCAGATGAAGTCGGCGGGGAACGAGTCGATTCTGGCGTTGGACATGGTTTTCCTCGATTCAGTTCGCGGGGGCGGTTACATGGCAGCGCGCGGCCTGGCCCGGCCGCGCCTCGACGAGCTGCGGCGTCATGACGGAGCAGACCGGGACGGCGAGCGGACAGCGCGAGACGAAGCGGCATCCTTCGACGGGATCGACCGCGGCGGACGCGCCGGTGCGGCGATCCTCGATCCGCTCGCCGTGGACGGCGGCGAGCAGAAGCCGCGTGTACGGGTGCAGCGGCTCGGCGAGCACTTGCTCGACGGGGCCGCGTTCCACGATCTGGCCCGCGTACATCACGAGGATGTCGTCCGCGATGTACCGCGCGCTGGCGAGATCGTGGGTGACGTAGAGGAACGCGATCTCGCGCTCCTCCTTGAGCTTGAGCATGAGATTCAGGATCCCGATGCGGATCGAGAGTCGAGCATGCTCGTCGGCTCGTCCGCGAGCACGACCTTCGGCTCGACCGCGAGCGCGCGGGCGATCGCGACGCGCTGGCGCTGCCCGCCGGAGAGCTCGTGCGGGTACTTCTTCGCGACCTCGTCCGGCGGGACGAGACCGACGGTCGCGAGCAGCTCGTACACGCGATCCTCGACCTCCGACGACGGCACGATGCGATGGATCCGCAACGGCCGCTCGATGTGGTGCCGCACCGTCTTCACCGGGTTCAGCGAACCGAAGGGGTCCTGGAAGATGAGCTGCACCTGCGAGCGGTACCGGAGCACTTCCTTGCGGCTGCGCACGCGCGCGATGTCGCCGCCGTCGTAGATGACCGAGCCGGAGCTCGGGTCGTACAGCCGCGCGAGCAGGCGCGCGACGGTGCTCTTGCCGCTGCCGCTCTCGCCGACGAGCGCGGTGATCGTGCCGGGGCGTAGCGAGAAGGAGACGTCGTCGACGGCGTGCACCTTCGCGCGCCGCAGCGCCCCGCCGACGGCGAAATTCTTCGAGAGATCTCTGACCTCGAGCGCGCTCACGCTTCCACCAGGTGGCACGCGACGGAGTGGCCGGGCTCGATCTCGCGCAGGCGCGGGCGCTCGGAGGTCTGCCGCACGAAGAGGTTCGGGTTCTCCGGCAGGCAGTGCGGACAGCGGGGATGGAA
>DASYFU010000140.1:0-8332 GCA_036498225.1 Gaiellaceae bacterium
AGCTTGCCCAGGAAGGGCTGCAGCCGGAGGACTGGGGCGGGACGACGCAGTTCGCAGAGGTGTCGGCGAAGACCCAGGTCGGTCTCGACGAGCTGCTCGAGAAGATCCTGCTGGTCGCCGACCTCGAGCTCGATCCGAAGGCGAACCCGAACACCGAGGCGTCGGGCCCGATCATCGAGTCGCGCCTCGACGTCGGCCGCGGTCCGGTCGCGACGATGCTCGTGCATCGCGGCACGCTCATCGTCGGCGACGCAATCGTCGCAGGCGATGCGCACGGCCGCGTGAAGGCGCTCTTCAACTACAAGGGCGAGAAGATTCAGAAGGCACTCCCCGGCGAGCCCGTGGAGATCCTCGGCTTCGACAAGCCGCCGCCCGCCGGCGAGCTCGCCCGCGTCGTCGAGAACGACCGGCTTGCGCGCGAGCTGGCGACGCGGCGCGCCGAGCGGCTCCGCCGCGAGCAGCTCGCGACCCAGCGGACGAGCGGCGTCTCGCTCGAGAACCTGTTCGAGCAGATGCAGACCGGAGAGGTCGCCGACCTCAACCTCGTTGTCAAGGGCGACGTCGTCGGCTCCGTGGAGGCGGTCGTCTCCGAGCTCTCGAAGTTCGAGCATTCCGAGGTGCGCCTGAACGTCATCCATCAGGGCGTCGGCGCGATCACGCAGAACGACATCATGCTCGCGTCTGCGTCCGATGCGCTCATCGTGGGCTTCAACGTTCGCCCGAACGCCGAGGCGCGTGAGCTCGCGCAGCGCGAGGGTGTCGAGATCCGCTCGTACAACGTGATCTATCAGCTGACGGACGACATCGAGCAGGCCCTCGTCGGCAAGCTCGCCGCCGTCAAGACGGAGGAGACGATCGGCGAGGCGGAGGTTCGTGCGCTCTTCAAGGTGTCGCGTCTCGGGACGATCGCCGGCTGCATGGTCACGCACGGCGTCGTGCGCAGGAACGCCGACGTGCGCGTCATCCGCGACGGCACCGTCATCTACACGACGACGATCGCCGCGCTCAAGCGGTTCAAGGACGATGCGCGCGAGGTCGCCGAAGGCTTCGAGTGCGGCATCCTGCTCGACGGCTTCAACGACGTGAAGGAAGGCGACGTCCTCGAAGCGTTCGAGACGCGCGAAGTCGAACGCACCTCGCTCGACGAAGCACCCTCCGCCGCCGCTTCGTAAGTGAGCGCCGGCTTCGTCGGCGTCCTCACGTGTGAGCTGCAGTTTCCGGACGCGCACTCTTTGAAGGAGAAGCGGCACTACTTGCGTTCGGCGAAGGCGCAGCTCCAGCGCCGCGTCGGCGCCTCCGTGGCCGAGGTCGACCACCACGACGTGTGGCAGCGCACGCGCATCACCGTCGCCTGCGCGGCGCGCGAGCACCATGAGGCAGAGCGCCTCCTCGACGAGGCCGAGCGGTGGCTGCGCGGCCAGGAATGGGAGGTCGCGCTCGCCGAGCGCTTCGTCGTCGACCCCGAGGACTGATACCGGCTTGAATAGGGTCATGACCGAGCGGATGCGGAGAGTGAACGAGTCGGTCCGCCGGGTCCTCGGTGAGGCGCTGCCCGAATTGAAGGACCCACGCATCGGCCTCGTCACCATCACCGGCGTCGTCACGACGCCCGACCTTCATCACGCGACCGTCTACGTGAGCGTGCTCGGCTCGGCACGGAAGCGGAAGGCATCGCTGCAGGGCCTCACGGCGGCGCACGGGCTGCTGCAGAGCCGGCTCGCGCGCGAGCTCCGAATGAAGAGAACTCCTCAGCTGACGTTCGAGTACGATCCGTCGGTCGAGCGCGGCGTGCGCATGACCCACCTCATCGATGAGCTCGCCCCAACCGACGAATGACCTCCGGGCAGTGGCCGACGCGCTCCGCGCGAACGACCGCTTCCTCGTCGTCAGTCACGAGAACCCGGACGGCGACTCGTTGGGATCGCTGCTGGCGACCGCCCTCGCGCTGCGACAGCTGGGCAAGGACGCGGTCATGTATCTCAGCGGCGACTCGCCGCTCCCGCGCGAGTACGCGTTCATGCCGCTCGACGACGTGACCCGCCAGGTGCCGGACGACGTCGCCGACCGCGTGCTCGTCGCCGTCGACTGCGCGAAGGCCGATCGCATCGGCCCCGATCCCGGCCTGCTCATGGACGCGAAGCTCAAGCTCGACATCGATCACCACCACGACAACTCGCGCTTCGGCGACGTGAACCTCATCGTGGCCGATGCGTCGTCGACCGGAGAGGTCCTCCGCGATGTCTTCCGCGAGCTCGGCGTCGAGATCACGCCGGAGATCGCCGAGCCGCTGTACATCGCGCTCGTCACCGACACGGGGCGCTTCCAGTACACGAACACGACGCCGAAGGCGCTGCGCCTGGCCGCCGAGCTCGTCGAAGCCGGCGCGGATGTGCACGCCGTGTTCCAGCAGGTGTACGAGTCGGTTGAGTTCGCGAAGCTGAAGCTGCTCGCGCGCGCGCTCGATCGCGCGCAGATCCTCGAAGGCGGACGCATCGTCGTCTCCTTCCTGCTGCGCAACGACTTCTCGGAGGTCGGCGCTGTCGAGGCGTACTCCGAGGGGATCATCGACTACCTGCGCGCGGTGGAAGGCTCCGAGCTCGCCGTCCTCGTTCGCGAGCCGCCCCGCGAGGACGGACCGACGCGGCGCGTGTCGCTGCGGTCGAGCGTCGACGAGCTCGACGTCTCGGCGATCGCACGACGCTTCGGCGGCGGCGGGCACCGGCAGGCCGCCGGCTTCTCGAGCGACCTGCCGATCGACGAGATAACTGCCATCGTCCGCGACGGGTTCGTGGAGCAACGTGCCCGCGCGAGCGCTTGATCCCGCCGGCCTCGCGCTCGTCGACAAGCCGGCCGGACCGTCGTCGTTCGCGATCGTCGCGCAGATCCGCCGGGAAACGCGGGCGAGAACTGGCCACGCGGGAACGCTCGACCCGTTCGCGACCGGGCTGCTCCTCATCCTTTCGGGAAGGACGACGAAGCTCGCGCCGCGCCTCGTCGGTCTCGACAAGCGCTACGTGACGACCATCGACCTGACCGCGACGACGACGACGGGCGACCCGGAGGGGGACGTCGTCGAGCGCCACGACCCGCCGGACGACCTCGATCTCGAACCCCTACGTGGCGCGATCGAGCTGCCGGTCCCGGCCGCCTCCGCGGTGAAGATCGACGGCGAGCGCGCGTACAAGCTGCACCGGCGAGGAGTGGAAGTCGAGATGCCGCTGCGTCGTTCGACGGTGCATGCTCTCGATCTCGTCGGCCGCGACGACACGTCGGTGACGCTCGACCTGCACGTCAGCAGCGGCACGTACGTTCGATCGATTGCACAGGCGCTCGGTGGCCACTGCCGCACGCTGCGGCGCACCGCCGTCGGCCCGTTCACGATCGACGAGGCACATCTGCCTGACGCGTTCGAGCTGCTGAGCGAGGAGGAGGTGCTGGGACGGCTGTGAACATCGCGCATCGTCCCGACGAGCTCGAGCCGGCGCGGCGCGCCGTCGCGATCGGCACATTCGACGGCGTCCACCGCGGGCACCGGCGCGTGCTCGAGGCGGCGCTCTCCGCGGGACTTCGTCCAGCCGTCGTCACCTTCGACCCGCACCCGCGGACGTACTTCGGCGGCGAGGTCCACCTGCTGGCGACGCTCCAGCGCCGGCTGGAGCTGCTCGCGCAGCTCGGCATCGAGGACGTGCTCGTGTGCCGCTTCGACGCCGAGACGGCCGAGCTCTCGGCCGAGGACTTCGCCGAGTCGGTGCTCCGCCCGGCCGGCGCCGACGTGGTTGCCGCCGGCGACGGGTTCCGCTTCGGGCGGGGACGCACGGGCGACCTCGCACTGCTCGAGCGGCTCGGCTTCGACGCGCGGCGCGTGCCCCTCGTCGACAACGTGTCGTCGAGCCACATCCGGTCGCTGCTCGCGGCCGGCGACGTCGCACACGCAGCGCAGCTCCTCGGCCGTCCGCCCGAAGTTGAGGGGGAGGTCGTGAGCGGCGATCGCCGCGGCGCCGGGCTCGGCTTCCCGACGGCGAACCTCGCCGTGCCGCCCGGCCTGCTCGTGCCGGCCCTCGGGATCTACGCCGGGTCGGCCCTGGGACAACGGGCGGCGATCTCGATCGGGACGAATCCGCACTACGGCGGCTCGGAGCGCCGGGTCGAGGCGTACCTGCTCGACTACGACGGCGACCTGTACGGCGAGCGGCTGATCGTCGAGCTGTGGGAGCGACTGCGGGACGAGGCGGCGTTCGGATCAGAGGCCGAATTAGTCGCGGCGATCGCGTCCGATGTCCAGAAGACGAGAGAGGCTCGAAGGCCGACGTGAGTTTTCGCCGCGACCGGCATCTTCCTCGGTATGGACGCCGCTCGCATGCCCAATCTCTCGGTCCTCGCGAGCGTCCGCTGCCTCGAGTGCGGAGGCGTCTACGCGAAGCCGACCATCGGCGGGACGAACGAGATGAACCCGGGGTGCCCTGTGTGCGGCTACGTCGGGTGGATTCCCGTCAGGCTCGGCCTGGAGCCCGCGCCACGGCGCCGCTCCGGCGCGGGTCGGCCGCCGCGCCGCGCCGCCCACTGACGCTGACGCCGCCGAAGTAGTAGTGGTGCATCTCGGGCCAGCGCCGAACAGCGAGTCCCGACGCCTCCAGGCGCGCGAGCGCGTCGACGTCGACGCCGGGCTCCGCGTTGACGACGCCGTTCGCCGCGTGCGCGCGCGGGCGGTCGACCGCGGCTTGTGGTTCGAGCCCTTCGTCCAGGATGCCGGCGGCGACGCCGACGAGCGCGCCGCGCAGTCGCGTGCCGCCCGCCGCGCCGATCGCGAGCGCGAGGCCGTCTCCGTCGAGCGCGATGCTCGGGGCCATCATGCTCTGCATCCGCTCGCCCGGCTCGAGCGCCCCGACGAGCAGGTCGACCTCGCCGAGCATGCTGTTCAGATGGAGGTCGAGTCCAGGCAGCCAGTCGCCCGATCCGAGCCCGAGGCTCGTGGTGAGCACGCACGCGTTGCCGTCGGCGTCGACCGTGACGAGGTTCGTCGTGTGCGTCTCCGGCCCGGGTGTGTCGTCGAGCGCCGCGAGGAGCGCGAGGACGCGGTCGGCCGGCGCCAGACCGCGGAGCTGCGGCAGGCGCGCGACCGTCTCAGGCACGCCCGAGAGCCCGCCGCGGGTGAGAAAACGCAATCCGAGCCACGGCATCTCGACCGGGTCCGTCCAGCGGGCTTCGTACGCGGCGAGATCGTCGGCGGTGACGAGGCCGCCGCACTCGGCCGAGAGTGCGACCAGCGCGCGTCCGATCGTGCCGGTGTACGCGCCGGCAGATCCTTCGTCCGCGAGCGACTCGAGGGCCACGACGAGACCCGGCTGCGCGAGCCGGTCGCCGGCCTGGAGCAGCCGGCCGCCCGGGGCGTACATGCGCGCGCCCTCGCGCATCGTCATCACCGGCTCGAGCATCGCGAGGCACGACGCATGCGCGGGCGGCATCTCCACGCCGTCGCGGGCGAGTCGCAGCGCCGGCTCCACGAGCCGCGGCCACCCCAGCCGCCCGTGCGCCTCCCACAGCGCGCCGAGGCCGGCGGCGACGCCGGGCACCGCACAGCTCGCCGCACCGACGGCGTACTGGACGAGCTCCTCGCCGAAGGGCACGTCGAGCCCGATGAGCTCGCCGCCCGTTCCGGAGGGCACGGCGCAGAAGCAGTCGAGGTTCCGGGCCGTGCTCGTCGCGGCATCCCAGTAGATGGCGTGACCGCCGCCGAGGAGCCCGGTCATGACCGTCTCCGCGACGCACGACGCGAGGGCGGCCGCGACGGCCGCGTCGGCGGCGGAACCGCCCTCCGCGAGGATCTCGGCGCCGGCTTCCGCGGTAGCCGGGTGACCGGCGGCGATACCAGTAACCATGCGGGATTGCTACCCTAGCGAGCGACCCAGCCCCGGCTGCGGCGCGTTCTTCCTTCGCGCCGTGTGCGGAGGCTCGGGAGACAACGACAGAGGAGGCCAATGGCCCTCACCAAGGAAGCCAAGTTGGAGATCATCAAGCAGCACGGCCGCGGCGAGGCCGACACCGGCTCGCCGCAGGTGCAGATCGCGATGCTCACGCGCCGCATCAACGAGCTCACGGAGCATCTGCGCACGCACAAGCACGACCACTACTCCCGTCGCGGGCTGCTGAAGCTCGTCGGCCGGCGCCGCCGCTTCCTGACGTATCTCCAGAAGCACGATCTCGAGGGCTATCGCGCCCTGATCAAGGAGCTCGGCCTGCGCCGCTAGCTCCAAAACGCAATGGGGAGTGAGGGTTGAGCGAGCCCGGGTCGCCGGGTTGTCTCAACTCCCACTCTCCGCCCAGCAGAGTGGAGGACAACTGAGATGAGCATCATGACCGAGCGGTTGGCTCGGGTTTCCCTGCAGGTAGGTGAGCAGGAGATCTCGTTCGAGACCGGCAAGCTCGCCAAGCAGGCGGACGGCGCCGTCGTCGTTCGTTCCGGCGAGACGATGGTTCTGGCGACCGCCCAGGGCCGGATGGAGGCGCGCGAGGGCGCGGACTTCTTCCCGCTCACCGTCGACGTCGAAGAGCGCATGTACGCCGCCGGCAAGATCCCGGGCGGCTTCTTCAAGCGCGAAGGACGTCCGACGGAGCGCGCGATCCTGACCGCGCGCATGATCGACCGCCCGATCCGGCCGCTGTGGCCGAAGGGCTTCCGCAACGAGGTGCAGGTCATCTGCACCGTGCTGTCCGCCGACCTCGTGACGGCGCACGACATCCTGTGCATCAACGGCGCCTCGGCAGCGCTGATGATCTCGCCGCTGCCGTTCATCGGCCCGGTGGGCGCAGTGCGCATCGGGCGGATCGATGGCCGGCTCGTGGTCAACCCGACGCTGCGCGAGATGGAGGACGAGGCGAGCCTCGACCTCATCGTCGTCGGCACGAAGGAAGGCCTGACCATGGTCGAGGCCGGCGGCGAGGAGATCCCCGAGGACACGATCCTCGAGGCGCTCGAGATCGCGCACCGCGAGATCGTGAAGCTGTGCGGGGCGCAGGAGGATCTGCGCCGCCAGGCCGGCAAGGCGAAGTGGCTCGACCTCGAGCTCGTCGCCGAGACGGAGCGCGACCACGGCCACACGGTCTGGGAGCGCATCCAGCAGGTCGGCCTGAAGGACGCGGGCAGTGTCGTCGAGGAGCTCGCTGCCGAGCTTGCGCCGCCGCTCTCGATGGACTCGACCGACGAGGACATCACGCGTCAGGTGCAGGTCCGCGCGGCGCTCCAGGCGCTGCTCGAGAAGCAGCGGACGGCCGCGGTGGAAGGTCCGGTGCGCGAGCAGTTCGGCGACGACCTGCGCGCACTGACCGACGCCGAGCAGGACTCGAAGCAGCTGAAGTCCGCGAAGCGGCAGCTGCTGTTCGAGCGGATCACCGAGGAGCTTCGCCTTCCGTTCCCCGTCGGGCCGGCACCGGCCGACGGCGAGGAGCCGGCGAAGGACTCGATCACGCGCTCGTACATCAAGAAGGCAGGCGACGCGATCTACAAGGACCTCGTCCGGAAGAAGATCGCGGTCGACAAGCGCCGGCCCGACGGACGCGGCACCGAGGAGATCCGGCCGATCGAGGTGGAGGTCGGCGTCAACCCGCGCGCGCACGGCTCCGGCCTGTTCCAGCGCGGCCAGACGCAGATCCTCTCGTCGCTCACGCTCGGCACCGCGAAGGAAGGTCAGCGCATCGACGACCTCTCGCTCGAGGCGGAGCGCCGGTACATGCACCACTACAACTTCCCGCCCTATTCGGTCGGGGAGACGGGCTTCATGCGCGGCCCGAAGCGGCGTGACATCGGCCACGGCGCGCTCGCACAGCGGGCGCTCGAGGCGGTCATCCCGAGTGCGGAGGAGTTCCCGTACACGATCCGCATCGTCTCGGAGACGCTCGAGTCGAACGGCTCGTCGTCGATGGGATCCGTGTGCGGCTCGACGCTGGCGCTGATGGATGCGGGCGTGCCGATCAAGGCACCTGTCAGCGGTATCGCGATGGGCCTCGTCAAGGAGGGCGACGACTACGTCATCCTGACCGACATCCAGGGCGCGGAGGATCACCTGGGCGACATGGACTTCAAGGTCGCCGGCTCGCGGGAAGGCATCACCGCGCTCCAGATGGACATCAAGATCACCGGCGTCACGCAGCAGATCATGCGAGACGCGCTCGAGCAGGCGAAGCGAGCCCGCGACTTCATCCTCGACAAGATGCTCGAGGTCATTCCGGAGTCGCGCGCGGAGCTTGCGGAGAACGCACCGCGGATCACCTCCGTCAAGATCGACCAGGAAAAGATCGGCATGGTCATCGGTAAGGGCGGCGAGACGATCCGCGGCCT
>DASYFU010000141.1:0-1548 GCA_036498225.1 Gaiellaceae bacterium
CCTCGAGCTCGCCGGGGGCATTCACCCGGCGCATGCCGCGCCCGCCGCCGCCCGCAGCCGCCTTCAGCAGGACGGGATAGCCGAGCTCGTCTGCGGCGGCACGCGCCGCGGCAGCCGTCGCCGTTCCCTCGACGCCCGGCACGAGCGGCACGCCCGCGGCGCGCATCTCCGCCTTCGCCTGCGCCTTGTCGCCCATGCGCGCCATCACGTCGGCCGGCGGCCCGATGAAGACCAGGTCGTTGTCCTCGCACGCGTGTACGAACTCGTCGTTCTCGGAGAGGAAGCCGTAGCCGGGATGCACCGCCTCGCAGCCGGTGGTCGTCGCCGCGGCGACGATCGCGGGCATGCTCAGATAGCTCTGTGCGGCGGGCGGCGGCCCGATGCGAACGGCGCGGTCGGCAAGACGGACGTGCAGCGCGTGCTCGTCGGCGGTCGAGTAGACGGCGACCGCTTCGATGTCGAGCTCGTGGAGCGCGCGGATGACGCGCACGGCGATCTCGCCGCGGTTCGCGACCAAAACCCTGGAGAACATCAGACCGCGTCGAGCGGCCGGCCTGCAAGCGGCTCGAGGTCGAACAGCACTTGCCCGAACTCGACCGGCTGGGCGTTCTCGACGTGGATCCGCCGCACGACCGCCTCGAGGTCGGACTTGACCTCGTTCATCAGCTTCATCGCCTCGAGGATGCAGAGCGTCTGCCCCGCCGCGACGACGTCGCCTTCCTCCACGAACGGCGGCGAGCCCGGTGACGACCCGCGGTAGAACGTCCCGACCATCGGCGACTCGACGGCGATGTAGCCGTTGGCGGCCCGCGCCGCCGGCGCGGCTGCCGGCTCGGGCAGCGCGAGCGGCGCTGCGTCGTCGAGCGACGGTGCGACGGGCGCGTCCGAGGCTGAGCGCACCGACACGCGCATCCCGCCTTCTTCGACCGTCACCTCTCCGATCCCGGTGTCCTGCACGATGCGCACGAGCTCGCGGATCCGTTCGGCACGCGCCTTGTCGACCGACGCGAGGTCGTCCTGCTCGCCGCTCGCGCGGCCGCGGATGCCGAGCAGCAGCCGCTCCGCGTCCTCGCCGAAGAGCCCGAGCAGCAGGAGCTCCTCCTCGCTCGCCGCCATGCCCCCCGCCTGCTCGCGCACCTCGCTCAGCGGCGGGACGACGTTCTCCTCCGTCTCCGGGTCGTGCGTCAGCTGCACCGCGCGCGTGAGGGCCGGGTCGATCGGGCCTGGAGGGGTCCCGAAACGACCGTCCACGAGCGACCGCAGCTCGTCGACGATCGTGAGATAGCGGCTCGCAGCGAGGACGTTCAGCAATGCCTGCGACGCGAGCACCTGGCCGATCGGCGCCGCGAGCGGCGCGACAGGCTCGTCGCCGATGTGCTCGTCGACGAGATCGGAGGCTTCCCACAGCGTCGCGACGTCGACGCCCGGATCGAGCCCGAGGCCGGCGAGCGCCTCGGCAAGCGCCTCGCCGGAGACTCGGTGCAGCGAGAGTGCGAGCGGGAAGACGGCGCACGCGATCAACTGCGCGCCGGCCTGCGCGGCCGCGAG
>DASYFU010000142.1:0-7482 GCA_036498225.1 Gaiellaceae bacterium
GCCCGACGTTCATCGAGGCGCTGTCGTATCGCGCCGCGCCGCACGCGACCGCCGACGACCCGCGGGCGTACATCGACCTCGAGCGCGTCGAGCAGGAGAAGAAGAACGAATGCCTCGGCCGCTACGAGCGCTACCTACGCAAGCTCGGGTTCCTCGGCGACGACCTCGAGTCGGAGATCAAGGCCGAGGCGGCCGACGTCATGCGCGCGGGCATCGCCGCTGCCGAGGCAGAGCCCGACCCCGATCCGGAGCTGCTCTTCGAGCACGCGTACGTCGATCCACCTCCGAACATGCGCGATGGCTGAGAGGCTCCTCGTCGAAGCAGTGAACGACGCGCTGCACGTCGAGCTCGCGCGCGACGACTCGGTCATGGTGATGGGCGAGGACGTCGGGCGGTCCGGCGGCGTCTTCCGCGCTACCGCGGGCTTGCGCGACCGCTTCGGCGAGAACCGGTGCGTGGACACGCCGCTCGCGGAGGCGGGGATCCTCGGTACCGCGATCGGGCTGTGCATGGCGGGGTGGAAGCCGGTGTGCGAGATGCAGTACGACGCGTTCTCGTATCCGTGCCTCGATCAGCTGATCACGCATGTCGGCCGCTACCACTGGCGCACCGGCGGGAAGATGGAGTTCCCGATCACGGTGCGCATGCCGTACGGCGGCGGCGTGCGCGCGCCGGAGCTGCACGACGACTCGCCGGAGACGTACTACGTGCACACGCCCGGCATCAAGGTCGCGATCCCGTCGACACCGGCCGACGCGAAGGGACTGCTTGCTGCTGCAATTCGCGATCCCGATCCGGTCGTGATCCTCGAGCCGAAGCTGATCTATCGCACCGAGCGCGGCGAGGTGCCCGACGGCGAGTACGTCGTCCCGCTCGGCAAGGCGCGCATCGCGCGTGAGGGAACCGACGTCACGCTTGTCGCGTACGGCGCGATGATGCCGGTCTGCCTGAACGCCGCCGACGAACTGGAAGGCGAGGCGTCGTGCGAGGTGCTCGACATCCGCTCGTTGCGTCCGCTCGATGAGGACGCGCTGCTTGCATCTGCGGCGAAGACGGGCCGCGTCGTCATCGTGCAGGAGGCGCCGCGCACGGTCGGCTTCGGCGCCGAGCTCGCGGCCATCCTCGCGGAGAAGGCGATGCTCGACCTGCGCGGCCCGGTCATCCGCGTCACCGGCTTCGACGTCCCGTATCCGCACTGGAAGATCGAGGACGCGTACATGCCGTCCGTCGCGCGCGTCTCGGCAGCCGTTCGGCGCTTGCTTGAGTTCTGAGCGGCTCCGCATCTGGCTCGAGCGGGGTGAGTCCGGCTTCTGGCTGCGCAACGCCGCGACGGGCGAGGCGCTCTCGCACCGCGACCCGCGAATTCTCGTCGTGAAGGTCGCGGGCGCGTCGTACCGCTCCGAGGGCCTCCAGGACGACGCGTTCGCGCCCGGCCGGCGTCTTGCTCTCGTCCCGGAGCCTGACAACAAGCACGATCCGGACGCCGTCGCGATTTGGGCCGCAGACCGGCGCGTGCAGGCGGGCTACGTCCCGGCGACATTTGCGCCCGAGCTGCGCGGCGACGAGCAGGCCGTCTCGTTGTGGGAGTTCCGCAACGACGACGGACGGCGCATCGGCCTGCGCGTGCTCATCGCGCCCCCGGATGCCTGGATTCAGGAACCGCGCGCGTGAAGGGGTTCTTCTCGCGCGACTACGAGGCGGTCGAGTCCGTCGACCCGGGCGGCGCGGTCTCGTTCCACGCGTTCAACGCGCGGTGGGAGTGGGACGCGCCGGACGACCTGCGCGACAAGCCCGACGGCGGCGGCCATGCGCTCGCCGGTCCCTTCGACGTGCGCGGCGCGCGGGCGGGGCAGACGCTCGTCGTGCGCATCGACGAGGTGACGCCGCGACGATGGGGCTCGACGTGGGCGCACGGCGACCGCTTCGACTGGACGCTCGACGGCACGACGTGGCGGTGCGGCGCGCACGCGGTCGAGGCTGCGCCGTTCCTCGGCGTGATCGGGATGCCGCCGCCCGAGCCGGGCGAGCACTCGACCGGTCCGCCGCGCACGTGGGGCGGCAACATCGACTGCAAGGAGCTGGTCGCCGGCACGACGCTCTATCTCCCGATACCGGTCGACGGCGCTCTCCTCATGGCGGGCGACTGTCATGGCGCGCAGGGCGACGGTGAGGTGTCGGGCACGGCGATCGAAGCGCCGCTCGAGCGCGGGACACTGAAGCTCGAGCTGAGCGACCTCGAGTTGCGCTCGCCGATCGCGCGCATCGACGACGCATGGCTTGCGTTCGGCTTCGACGAGGACCTCGATCTCGCAGCCGAGCAGGCGACGGCGACGATGCTCGACCTCATGGAGCGCGAGCTCGGCGTGCCGCGCAACGAGGCGCTCGCGCTCGCAAGCGTGTCCGTCGATCTGCGCGTCACGCAGATCGTCAACGGTGCGAAGGGCGTCCACGCCATACTCCGCGCGTGAGCTACGAGTTCAAGCTTCCCGACCTCGGCGAGGGCCTGACCGAGGGAGAGATCGCGCGCTGGCTCGTGATCGAGGGGCAGGAGATCGCAGAGGACGATCCGCTCGTCGAGATCGCGACCGACAAGACGACGGTCGAGATCCCGTCGCCCGCCGGCGGCAAGGTGTCGAAGATCCTCGTCGGCGAAGGCGAGGTCGTTCCCGTCGGGACCGTGCTCGTCGTCATCGGAGACGGCGCGTCTGCTCCGCCGGCGCCTCCTGCAGAGAAAAGGCGCGCAACGCCGCTCGTGCGCCGCCTCGCGCAGGAGCTCGGCGTCGACCTCGATTCATTGATCGGCACCGGGCCGCAGGGACGCGTCACCGAGCAGGACGTGCGCAACGCATCCGGCCCGAAGGAGGGGCGGCGCGAGCCGATCCGTGGAATCCGCCGGCAGATGTTCGAGCATCTGACGAAGGCGCATGCCGTCCCCACGATCACGTGGGTCGAGGAGTGCGACTTCACCGGCGTCGACCTGAAGAAGCTCGTGCCGCTCGTACTGAAAGCGTGCGCCGCATCGCTCGAGGAGTTCCCCGAGCTCAACGCGCGCGTCGATGACGGCGATCTCGTCTATCTCGACCGCTACGACATCGGCGTCGCGGTGCAGACCGAGCAGGGCCTCGTCGTCCCGGTCGTGCGCGACTGCGACGCGCGCTCGCTCCACGAGCTCGACGCCGACGTGCGGCGGCTCGCCGAGGCGGCGCACGCCGGCACACTCGCGCCGGAGGACCTGCGCGGCGGCACCTTCACCGTCACGAGCGCAGGCCGTTCGGCGGGCCTGTTCACGACGACGCTTCTCAACTTCCCCGAGGTCGCGATCCTCGGGATCCACCGCATTGAGGACCGCGCGGTCGTCCACGACGGCGCGATCGCCGCGCGCCGGATGGGGAACGTCTCGGTGACGTTCGACCATCGCGTGATCGACGGCAAGCGCGCGGCCGACTTCGGCCTCGCCGTGATTGCTGCGCTACGCGACCGCGCGTAGATGCGAGTCGAGCATTTCCTCGATCGCCGGCGTCGTGACCCGGCCGTCGAGGCGCGCGATCACGCGATGATCCTTCACGAGCCTCAGCGCCGGCACCGACTCGACGCCGAAGCGGGCGGCGAGGTCCGGCCGCGCGTCGACGTCGACCTTCTTCACGTCGAGGTGATCCCGCTCCTTGCGCGCGATGTGCGCGAGCAGGCTTTCCATGCGCCGGGCCGGCCCGGAGCGCTGCGATGTGAAGAACACGAGGAGGGTGCGATCGTCTTGCATGTCTAGACAACGCACGAGCCCCGGTTTGAGGTACGTCAATACACTCCAGTGCGATGGGGGCCTGGTACTGGATCGGTGTGGCGGCCGGCCTCGGCGCCGCCGCCGGCGTTCTGCTCGCGGGCGCGCTTCGAGTCGCGCTCGTCGTCGTTGCCGTGCTCGCGGCCGCCGCGGGCGCCGGGCTCGGCCTCGCCGTCGACGCCTGGCAGCCGGGTAGCTGGGGCGACATCGTCGCCGGAGCCGCCGGCGGATTCGCCGGCGCGATCGGCGCCGCTCAGATCGTGCGGGGCGCCCTCCGGCGCGGCGGCACCGCGCTCGGCACCGCCGTGATCGTCGCGGGCGCCGCGACGGTCGTCGCCGGGCTCGCCTGGGTCCCCGCCCTCGGATATCTCGAAGCGCTCGCTCTTCCCGTTCTGGCCGCGCGGCTGCGGCGGCGGCAGCCGGAGCGCTACGCCGGGCTGCGCACGCTCGCGCGCGACTAGTGCCGAAGAAGGTCGTCCTCATCGTCGTCGACGGGATGACGCCCGACGCGCTCGAGCGCGCGGCGGAGAGCGGACGCGCGCCCGCGCTCGCCTTCCTCGCAGCGAACGGCGACTATCGCCGCGGTACGTCGGTATTCCCGTCGCTCACGCCTGTATGCCTCTCCTCGATCGTGACGGGCGCCGGTCCGGACGTGCATCACATCCCGCACCTCGTTTGGTGGCATCGCGGCGAGCAGCGCATCGTCGAGTACGGCTCCTCGTTCTCCGCGCTCCGTGCGGCCGGCTTCACGCAATCGCTGACGGACACGATCTACAACATGAACCGCAAGCATCTTTCCGCGGGCGCGACGACGGTGTACGAAGCACTCGAGGACGCGGGGCTCGTCGCCGCGGCGGTGAACATCACGTGCTACCGCGGGGGCACGCGCTACCTGCCGACGCTGCCGTGGGTGACGAAGGCGGCGTACGGGCCGAAGCGGTTCTTCTACTACGGCCTGTTCGAGTCCGACCAGACGGGAGCGCCGTTCGCCGTGCGTAGTCGCGCCGCCGGCTCGACCGACGCGTACGCGGCGGCGGTGGGCCGTTGGCTCGTCACCCGCGACGGCTTCGACTTCATCGCGTACTACCTCTCGGACTTCGACTACTCGTCGCACCTGCACGGGCCGGAAGGCGCGGAGAACGTGTCACTCGAGCGAACGGACGCCGCCGTGCAGACGCTGCTGGATGCCGCAGGCGGCGGTGACGCCTTCCTCGAGCGGTACGCGGTCGTGCTCGTCTCCGACCACGGCCAGACGACTGTCGACCGCACCGCGCGTCTCGAAACGGCTCTCGCGCGCTTCGGCGACGAGATCGTCGTGTGCGCGTCGAACCGCGCCGCGCAGGTCTACCTGCTCCCGGATGCGCGGACGGATCCCGAGCAGCTCGCCCGCGCGCTCGACGGCGATCCCTCGGTCGACGTCACGCTTCGCCTCGAGGGTGAGGACGTCGTCGCGCGGCGCGACGGCGCAGACGGACGCGCGGACGAGCTCGAGCACCCGGATGCCGCTCGGCGCGTGCGCTCGGCGCTCGCAAATCCGAACGCCGGCGAGCTGCTCGTCTCGGCCGCCGCAGGCTGGGAGTTCGCCGATCTCGGCGGGCGTCACCACGCCGGCGGCGGAAGCCACGGCTCGCTCGTCGCGGGCGACTCGACCGTTCCGATCCTGACGATCGGCATCGATGCACCGATCGGCCGCATCACCGAGATCACGCCGGCCGTCCTCGCGCACTTCGGCGTCGGCGTCACCGCGCATGCTCGTTGAGCGCGCGGCGATGGTCGAGCGCCAGCTGCGCGCCCGCGGGATCGCGGACGAGCGCGTCCTGGACGCGATGGCGCGCGTCCCCCGGGAGCTCTTCGTGCCGGAGGAGCTGCGCAACCGCGCCTACGACGATGCGGCGCTGCCGATCGGCGACGGCCAGACGATCTCGCAGCCGTACATGGTCGCGCGGATCTGCGAGGAGCTCGCGCTGCGCGGCGACGAGCGCGTGCTCGACGTCGGCACCGGCTCCGGCTACCAGGCCGCGATCCTCACCGAGCTCGCAGCGGAGGTGCACTCGATCGAGCGGATCCCGGCACTCGCGGAGCGCGCGCAGGCGATTCTCGGCGACCGCGTGGACGTGCACGTCGGCGACGGCACCCGCGGCCTTCCGGAGCACGCACCCTTCGCCGCGATCGCCGTCGCCGCGGCGGCGCCGCACCTTCCCGAGGCGCTGTACGAGCAGCTCGAGCCGCGCGGGCGGCTCGTCGTTCCCGTGGGCAGCCGGTGGGAGCAGCTCCTGCTCACAGTCGTCCGGACGCCCGAAGGCCCTGCCGTCCTGCGCACCGTTCCGTGCCGTTTCGTCCCGCTGCTCGGCGAGGGGGGCTTCGAGTTTGCCCAGCGGCACCCGGGATAGGAAGGATGTCGGCATGGGGTCACTGTCCGCGGCCGATCTGCTCGGCATTCCCGTTCGCCTGCACGGCATCCTCCTCGGCCGGCCCAGCGACCTGTTGCTGGATGCCTCCGCCCGCCGCGTGGTCGGGTTCGTCGTCGAAAGCGGCGACGACGTCCCGCGGTTTCTGCCGTTCGCCGCGTCGCAGCCGGGCGAGGGCGCAGTTGCGGTGGCCTCGGCGCTGATGCTTCTGGACGATGTCGCCTTCTATCGCAAGCACGGCGTCTCGTTCCGGTCGCTGCTCGGCATCCGGATCGAGCGAGAAAACGCCCTTGCCGGCACTCTCATCGACATGCACCTCAATCCCGCTGGAGACGTCGTCGAGCTCGAGGTCGACAACGACGGCGTCCGCAGTCGCATCGTCGCGGCCGACGCCCGGTTCTCGCCGTCGGCAGCGACAGCAGCCTGATTCCATGGTCGCGATGGCCACTGCACTCCGCGCCCGGGACAACTGGACGCAGCTCGGAAAGTTCTGCGTCGTCGGCGTCCTGGGCTACGCGATCAACCTCGCCGTCTACGCGGCGCTCATCCACGGCGGTCTCCACTACCTCGTTGCGGCAACGCTCTCGTTCCTCGTCGCGGTCACGAGCAACTACACGTGGAACCGCCTCTGGACGTTTCGCGACCGGCGGCGCGGCGTCGCTGCGCAGGGCATGCGGTTCTTCATCGTCTCCCTCGGCTCGCTCGGGGCGAACCTCCTCGTCCTCAACGTCCTCATCTCGCTCGGCGCAGGCAAGCTCGTCGGCCAGGCGATCGCGATCGTGCTCGTCACGCCGCTGAACTTCGTCGGCAACAAGCTCTGGTCGTTCCGGCGACACGGCTAGCTGATCTTTAGCCTGACGCGCGTGCAGCGCCGTCTCGTCCTCATCCTGGTCTCCGCCGCCGTCCTGGCGCCGGCCGCCCACGCGGCGACGACGCCGACTGCCCCGGTGTACGACCAGCACGGCCATCTGATCCAGACGCCGTTCGCGCCCGCGTCGAGCGCAGCGCGGCTGACGAAGACGCAGGCGCTCGCAATCGTCCGCGCGAACCACAAGGTGAAGGACTGGCTCGCGCGCTACCCGAAGACGGGCTTCACCGACGAGGAGACGTACGACTCCAACGCGCAGCAGTGGACCGTGAAGATCTGGTGGAACCAGCACAACGTCGGCGAGGTGGTCGAGGGGACGGTCGACGACGCGAGCGGCTCCGTCGTCAGCGTGTGGACGGGACCGCAAGTCGCGTGGGGGATGCTGCGCGGAACGAAGGGCGCGTTCGGCGGCGACAAGATCAACAACCCG
>DASYFU010000143.1:0-9580 GCA_036498225.1 Gaiellaceae bacterium
CGCTCGGCCGCGCGGCGCCGCAGCAGGTCGCGATCCCAGCGTTCCAGGCGATCGAGCTCGGCGCGATACGCCGCGTACAGCGCCTTGAGGTCGCCCTCCAGGTCGTCCGGGTCGAGAAGACCGGACTCGAGCTCGCTCAGCGCCTGCTGCAGCGAGTCGGCGAATCCGCCGAAGCGCGCCGACGCAGCCAGACGGTCGAGCTCGGCGCCGGAGAGGACGTGACGCACGAGCAGTGCGCGCTGCGCCTGCGAGACGAGCGGCCGCACGTCGTCGCCCGCATAGGCGATGCGCTCGAAGACGTCGTCGAACGTCCCGATCGACCCGGCGAGCAGCGCCGGACGGCGCGCGAGCAGCTCACGCTCGACGCGCTCGACGTCCGACCGGTTCGGCACGATGAGAACCGGCTCGCGTTCGAGCGCGACGAGGTACCGGTCGAGCAGCGTCTCGACCTTGCCCGCGTTCGCAGGCCCCGCGATGAGGCTGAGGGGCACCGCCCCATCCTAGAGGCGGTCTCCGACGGCTCCTTCTACGCGGTTGCGGCGGACTTCGGCTTGCGTCCGCGGCGGGCGACAGCCCGGCCGGGCATCGAGCCGGCGCAGTCGTCGCAGAGGTCGGCCTGCTTCGAGCCGCGGCGCGCGTCCGTGAACGTCACCCGGAGCATCGCGCCCTTCCCCTCGTCGACTTCCTTGCCGCAGTTGTCGCAAACGAGAACGGTTTTGCGTGCCATGGACCTAAAACTAGCCGAAATTCAGGAGCTTCAAGAGGGCAGTTTCTTCCGGGTCCAAGCCGGTTTGGCGAGCGGCGACCATCCGTAAATGCCGAGGCCTGAAATCCGCCAAGGTTCTGCCTTCCAGATACGCCTCGATCACGGCCGGGGCGACGTACGACTGCCGGCAGACCGCCGGAGTGTTGCCGAGGCGATCGGCCACGGTGCGCATGACAGCCATGACGGCGCCCTTTTCGTCGCCGTCCCCGTTCCGCTCCGCGAACGCGACCGCCGCCAGGAGCGTGCCGCCCCACGTCCTGAAGTCCTTCGCGCTGAACTCGTCTCCGAGGTGCGCCTTCACGTACTCGTTCAACGTCCGGCTCGTGAGGTCGCACATGCCTCCGTCTCGCTCGTAGCGGAAGAGACGCCCTCGCCCCGGAACGGCGAGCAGCTCGCGGATCGCCGTCGCAAGCTCGTCGTCGACGAGCGAGGTGCGCACCTGAGACTTGCCCTTGCCGGCGAACTCGAGGCGCACGCGTTTTCCGCGCACGGATATGTGACGCTTCCGCAGCGTCGTGACTCCGAAGGTGCCGGACGCGCGTGTGTGCCGGTCGCTCCCGATGCGGAACCAACCGAGGTCGATGAGCCGCAGCGCGATCGCGCACACGCGATCGCGGTCGAGCTCGTCGTTGTCGAGATGCTCGGCCATCGCCGTCCGCAACGCCGGCAGCCGCTCGCCGAAACGGATCACGCGTTCGAATTTGGCCCGGTCCTGCTCCGCGCGGAAATCCGGGTGGTAGATGTACTGCTTGCGGCCCGCCTTGTCGTGGCCGGTCGCCTGCAGCTTCGCCCGTGGCCGCGCGGCGATCCAGACGTCCTTCCACGCGGGCGGAATCGCGAGCCGGTCGAAGCGCTCGATCGTTGCCGGATCGCGGATCGCATTCCCGCGCCCGTCGAGGTAGCGAAACGATCCTTTGCGTCCAACCCGGCTCGGCATCTAAAGAGGACAACGGGACTACACTGGCCGCCGATGCGCGACGAGAACGTCATCGTCGTCCTCGAGGGCGACCAGACCGGGCAGGAGCTGCTCGAAGAGTCGCTCCGCGTGCTCGCTCCGGACGTGATCGGGCTGGAGCTCGAGTTCCCCCGCTACGACCTCTCGCTCGAGGCGCGGCGCGACACGGGGAACGGCGTCGTGCACGAGGCGGCGCGGGCCATCCGCGAGCACGGCCTCGGCCTCAAGGCGGCGACGGTGACGCCCGAAGGCCGCGACGACGTCGGCTCGCCGAACCGGATCCTGCGCGAGGAGATCGGCGGCAAGGTGATCGTGCGCACCGGACGCCGGATTCCAGGCGTCGTCCCGCTCGGCGGCGTGTTCGCGCCGATCTCGATCGTGCGCATGGCCGTCGGCGATGCCTACGGCGCCGAGGAGTGGCGCGAGGGCGAGGGCGACGACGAGGTCGCGTTCCGCACCGAGCGCATCGAACGCCGCATCTGCCACGCGGTCGCAGAGTTCGCCTTCCGCCAGGCGGCGCTGACGGGCGCGAAGGTCTTCGGCGGCCCGAAGTACACGGTGAGCCCGACGTACGAGGGAATGCTGAAGGAGGAGATGGACGCGGCGGCCGACCGCCATCCCGACGTCCCGTACGAGCCGCAGCTGATCGACGCGACGTTCGCGTTGCTGCTCGGGTCGACAGGCGAGCCGCTCGTCATTCCGGCGCTCAACCGCGACGGCGACATTCTCTCCGACCTCGTCCTGCCGCTCTTCGGCTCGATCGCGGGATCGGAATCGCTCGTCGTCGCGTTCGAGGACGACTTCGAGCCGGCGGCGATCATGGCCGAGGCAGCGCACGGGACGGCGCCGTCGCTCGAGGGCAAGAACGTCGCGAACCCGATGGCGATGATTCTCGGCGGCGCCGCGCTACTCTCGCACGCGGGCGAAGCGGGCCAGCGCGCAGGCCGCGCGGTGCGCGAAGCGTGTCTCGAGGCGGTCGCGTCCGGCGCCCGGACCGCCGACCTCGGCGGCGAGCTCGGCACGAGCGAGTTCATCGACGAGGTGATCTCGCGCGTGCGGGCGAAGCTCGAAGTCTGGTCAGCGATCTAGACGGCGACCGGCAGAGCCTCGCCGTGCCAGACGGCGAGGAATGCTTCGACGATGGCTGGATCGAACTGCAGGCCCGCGTTGCGCTCGAGCTCGGCGAACGCCTCTCCATACGATCGCGCCGGGCGATACGGACGGACTGACGTCATCGCGTCGAAGGCGTCCGCCACGGCGAGCAGCCGCGCCTCGACCGGGATCGACCGGCCGCGCAGGCCGCACGGGTAGCCGTTTCCATCCCAGTGCTCGTGATGCAGCAGCACGTACGGCAGGACATGGCGGGCGTTTGGGAGCGGCAGCACGAGCGATGCGCCGGCGCGGGGGTGCGCGCGCATCTCGTCGCGCTCCTTCGGCGACAGTGCGCCGGGCTTGAGCAGCACTTCGGGGCGGACGACGAGCTTGCCGACGTCGTGGATCGGCGCCGCGTGCCGGAGCATCGCGAGCTTGTCGGGCCCCCAGTCGAGCAGCCGTGCGACGGGCTCGGCGAGGGCCGCGACGCGCGCTCCATGACCTTCGGTCTGGTCGCGCTCTTCGAGGCAGCGGACGAGTGCAGCCAGCATGCCCGACCTCAATTCCGCGGAAGGCGGAGGATTCCTCTAGAGGCGGCGCTCGATCCAGCGCTTGCCGAAGTGGGTCACGAGCCACCCGAGGATGAGGACCGCCGCCAGGCCGGCCGCGGCGAAGATCCCGTACCGCGCGATCGCGTCGGCGGCGGACTTGCCGCCGTAATACGCCACGAGCCCGACGAGCGTCGCCCAGCAGATGCCGCCGGCGGCGTTCCAGAAGAGGAACTTCGCCCAGTGCATCCGCCCGAGCCCCGCGATCCAGGCAGCCGTGTACCGGAGCACGGTGATGAAACGGCCGAAGAAGACCGTCTTGCCGCCGTGCTTCGCCATCAGCTCCTCCGACCGTGGGAGGATTCGCTCCGAGTATTTCCTCAGCCATCCCCAGCGCTCGAAGAGCCTGCGGCCGCCCCACCGGCCGATGATCCAGTAGCCGAGGTTGTCGCCCACGATCGCGGCCGCCGCCGCGACGGCGATGACGACGGCGATGTTGTAGTGCCCCTGGGACGCGAGCACGCCGAAGAGGATCAGCGCCGTTTCGCCGGGCAGCGGAACCCCGAACGACTCGATCATCACGACGACGAACAGAAGCGGGAGCCCGTGCTGGGTGATGAAGTGCGTCATGCGTGCTCCAGCCGGCGCCGGAGCCGGTGCAGCGCGACGAAGGCGAGCAGCACGACGATGACGGCCGCCGCGCCGACGCCGGCGTCGTGGACGACCGCCTCGCCGAGGTAGTACGACGCGGTGCCCACCGCACAGGCCCAGGTGACGCAGCCTGCGACGGTCCAGACGAGAAACCGCCGTCGCTCGATGCCGCATGCGCCCGCCATCCAGCCGAGCGTCGTGCGCAGGACGGGGATGAAGCGACCGAAGAACAGCGCCTTCGCACCGTGCTCCCTGAAGACGGTGTCGGACCGTCGGAGCCACGGTCGGGTCGAGACGATTCCCCCGCGCGTGCGACCTCCGACGTACGCGACGACGGTGCCGGCGATCGAGGCGGCCACTGTCGCGACGATGATCCAGACGATGTTCCCGTGGCGCTGCGATGCAAGAGCCGACGCGACGATGAACGCGGTCTCGCCCGGGACGAAGAAGCCGCCCACGGCTTCGAGGAAGACGAGGCCGGCGACGACCCCGAGCCCGTATTGGGTCACGAAATGGGTCACGACCTCACCGGGTCAGTCTACGGACGACATCCGGCCGCAATAGAGTTGCCGCTGATGCGGGTCGGAGTTGCGCGTGAAACGGCGCCCGGGGAGCGCAGGGTCGCCCTTGTGCCCGAGACGGCGGGGAAGCTCGCTGCTGCGGGCTTCGAGGTCGTCGTCGAGGCCGGCGCCGGCGAGGCGGCCTCGTTCCCGGATGCGGCGTACACCGACGCCGGAGTGCCCCTCGCGTCGCCGTGGGACGCCGACGTGCTCGTCGCCGTCCAGCGCCCCGACGCCGCCCGCCTGCACGACGGGCAGCTGCTCATCGGGTTCCTCGATCCGCTCGCCGGCCCAGCAGGCATCGAGAGCCTCGCGTCGCGCGGCGTGACCGCGTTCGCGATGGAGTCGATCCCGCGCATCACGCGAGCGCAGTCGATGGACGCGCTCTCCTCGCAGGCGACGGTCGGCGGCTACAAGGCCGCACTCCTCGCAGCCGAGCATCTTCCCCGCTTCTTCCCGATGCTCATGACGGCGGCCGGCACGGTTCCGCCGGCGAAGGTGCTCGTCATCGGCGCGGGCGTCGCGGGCCTGCAGGCGATCGCGACCGCGCGCCGGCTCGGCGCCTTCGTCACCGGCTTCGACGTGCGTCCCGTCGTGCGCGAGCAGATCGAGAGCCTCGGTGCGAACTGGCTCGATCTCGGCGTCAGCGGGGCCGAGGCGGAGGGCGGCTACGCGCGCGAGCTCACGCCGGAGGAGATGAAGGCGCAGCAGACCGCGCTGGAGGCGCGCATCGGCGAGTTCGACGCGGTCATCACGACCGCCGCGGTACCCGGCCGCGCGGCGCCGAAGATCATCCCCGCGTCGGCGGTGAAGACGATGCGGCCCGGCTCCGTCATCGTCGATCTCGCCGCGGAGACCGGCGGCAACTGCGAGCTCACGGTGCCGGGCGAGATCGCCGTTCGCGAGAACGTGACGCTCGTCGGGCTGACGAACCTGCCGTCGACGATGCCGTACCACGCGTCGACGCTGTACTCGCGCAACGTGCAGGCGCTGCTGCTCCATCTCGCGCCGGAAGGGCAGCTGAACCTCGACTGGGACGACGAGATCACGAAGGGAGCCTGCGTGACACGGAAGGCGGTGACCACATGAGTCACAACACGTTGCTCGTGTTCGAGGTGACGATCCTCGTGCTCGCGATCTTCCTCGGCTTCGAGGTGATCTCGAAGGTGCCGACGCTCTTGCACACGCCGCTGATGTCCGGCACGAACGCGATCCACGGCATCGTGGTGGTCGGCGCGATGCTCGTGCTCGGCCTCGGCCACAAGGGGCCGTTCCTCTGGATCGTCGGCTTCCTCGCCATCGTGCTCGGCTCCGCGAACGTCGTCGGCGGCTTCGTCGTAACCGACCGGATGCTCGAGATGTTCAAGAAGCGCGAGCCGCCCAAGAAGGACGGCGAGTGAGCTCGAATCTGAGCAACCTGCTGTACCTGGTCACGATCGTGACCTTCATCCTCGCGCTGCGCTACCTCTCGAATCCGGCGACCGCGCGGCGCGGCAACCAGATCGGCGCGGCCGGGATGGTCCTGGCGATCGTCGTCACGTGGATCAAGATCGGCGGGACGAGCTGGTGGGCGCTCGCGATCGGGATGCTCATCGGCGGCGGCTTCGGCGCATTCGCGGCGCGGCGCGTGAAGATGACCGCGATGCCGCAGATGGTGGCGCTGTTCAACGGCGTCGGCGGCGGCGCTGCTGCGCTCATCGCGCTCGCGGAGGTCCATCGCCTCCTTCCGGAGCCGGGCAAGCCGACGGTCGACATCCTCGTCGCGATCGCGCTTTCAGGCCTGATCGGCGCGATCTCGTTCTCCGGGTCGATGATCGCGTTCGGGAAGCTGCAGGAGCTGATCAAGGGGCGCCCGATCACGTATCCGGGCCAGAAGATCGTCAACCTCGTCCTGCTCGGCGCGTGCGTCGCCGTCGGCGCAGCCCTTGTCGCGGGCGTGCAGGACCAGTGGCTGCTGTGGGCCGTCGTCGGCGGTGGCGCGCTCTTCGGCGTGCTCTTCGTCCTGCCGATCGGCGGCGCGGACATGCCGGTCGTCATCTCGCTGCTCAACGCGTTCACGGGCCTCGCGGTCGCCGTCGGCGGCTTCGAGCTCGAGAACAACGTGCTCATCGTCAGCGGCATGCTCGTCGGCGCGTCGGGCACGTTGCTGACGCTGATGATGGGCCGCGCGATGAACCGCTCCATCGCGAACGTCCTCTTCGGCGCGTTCGGCCAGGTGACGGAGGCAGCGGCCGCCGTGGCTGCGGGCGACGGCGGCACCGTCCGCTCGGCGAGCGCCGAGGACGTCGCGGTCATGCTCGCGTACGCGCACAAGGTCGCCTTCGTCCCCGGCTACGGCCTCGCGGTCGCGCAGGCGCAGCACGACGTGCGCCAGCTCGCCGACCTGCTCGAGGCGAAGGGCGTCGAGGTCACCTACGCCATCCATCCGGTCGCCGGCCGCATGCCCGGCCACATGAACGTGCTGCTCGCGGAGGCGAACGTCCCGTACACGCAGCTGAAGGAGATGGACGAGGCGAACCCGGAGTTCTCCCGGACCGACGTCGCCGTCGTCGTCGGCGCGAACGACGTGGTCAATCCGGATGCGCGGAACAATCCGGGCAGCCCCATCTACGGGATGCCGATCCTGAACGTCGACAATGCGCAGACGGTTGTGGTGCTGAAACGCTCGATGAACCCGGGCTTCGCCGGAATCGAGAACCCGCTCTTCTACAACCCGAAGACGGTCATGCTCTTCGGCGATGCGAAGGAATCCATCACGAAGCTCATCCAGGACGTCAAGTCGCTCTAGTTCGGTCGGGCGGCGATATGCCGCTGCTTGATCGCCTGACCGTACGCCTGCCAGCTCTGCGCCGGCATGTTCGTCTCGGCGAGATAGACGGAGAATCCGGTCGTCCCCGCCTGCGCGAGGAGATTCGCGTACGCCTGCGCCGCGACCCAACCTTTCTGTCCGTGGTAGCTCCCGACCGTCGGGTGGATGGCCGAGAGCGGGAAGTACGCGCTGGACGCCTGCACGCACGCCGACGGCGAGACGGATGAGCCGAAGTCGTTGACGTACGCCTGCGGCAGGAACGCGAAGCCGGCCGCCGCCCAGGGCTGCAGGCCGATCCCCTGCGCGTCGCAGAGCGACGAGAGGCCGGCCGTGATGGTCGGATCGAGCTGGCGGAACCGTGTGACGAACTCCTGCGACGCGCCCGGGCGAGACTGGTACGACGCCTCGGCGTTCGCGATGTAGAAGGTGAGGCCGCTCTTTTTCAGCTGAGAGGCGGCAAAGCCGGCGTCCGCGTGCGCGTTTCCGTTCAGCACCGTCCAGCCGCCGACGGGAAGTCCGCTCGCATTGATGAAGCGCGTCACCCATTCGGGATCGATCTGCGCGCTGTTGCCACTCGAGCCGAGGTAGATCGCCACCCAGCCGAAGCCGGCGCTGCGCAACTGCTGGCCGAGCCATTGCGGATCGACGTCGTGCGTGTGCCACACGAACGCGCCCGCGTTGTTCCAGGACATCGCGACGCTCGGCGGCGGAGGTTGCGGAGGCGGCGCGGTCGTCGTCGGCGCAGGAATCGGGACGACCTTCACGGTCGTCGTCGTCACAGGAGCGGGCGGCGCGGCGTTCGGATGCTTATTCGGGCTCGTGTTCATGAAGAAGCCGAGCAGGGACGCCACGAAGAGAAGGCTCATGCCGGACGCGGCGAGCCGCGTGGGCGCCGTCATGACGTCAGCCGTCCGGGGTCGAACAGCTCGAGGAGCTCGTGCTCCTCGCCGCGCATCGCATCGGCGACGAGCGTGCCGCAGCCGAAGCCCATGACGTTTCCATGCCCGGAATAGCCTGCCGCCATCCAGGCATTGTCGCGTCCCGGCACGGGGCCGACGAGCGGGAGCATGTCCTGCGTCAGGGCAAAGATCCCCGCCCAGCGGTGACTGATGCGCGCCTCGCCGTCGCTCAGCTCGCCCAGGAAGCGCTCGAGCGACGCCTGGATCGTTGGCGTCGTCTCCTCCACGTCGGTCAACTCATCCATGATCGAGACGTCGCGGAAGCCGCCGAGCAACAGCCGCCGGTCGGGCAGCTGCTGCCAGTAATCGAAGCCCTGCCGCGCGTAGTGCGGGCGGTCGTACAGCACGCGCTCGAGCGGCTCGCTGACGACGACCTGGCCGCGCGCGGGCCAGAGCGCATCGGCGAGCTCCGGGAGAAGCGCGCGCCCGTAGCCGTCGGTCGCGACGAGAACGCGATCGGCGTCGAGCGCGTCGACGTCCTCGACCGGGTCGTGCTCGCGGATCTCCACGCCCGCCGCCGCGGCGCGCGCCGCCAGCCTGCGCACGAACCGCGCCGGCTGGATCGTGCCGTCGCCGATGTGCTGGATGGCGCCGTGGAAGCGCGGGAACTCGTCGAGCCATTCTGCGGCGAAGCCGTCCTCGTGCAGCGCGTCGAACTCCGCATGGATGCCCTCCCGCTCCTCCTCGTCGGCGGCGAGGCGATAGCTGCCCGGACGACGCAGTGCGTCGCCGGCGAGGGGCTCCATCGCGTCGAGGGTCGCCTCCGTCCAGCGCCAGAGCGCCCGCGCCTGGTCGGTGCCGTAGGTCTCGCGCGCGACGTCGTAGCGCGCGGCGCCTCCCCGCAGCGCGAATCCTCCGTTGCGGCCGCTCGCGCCCTCTGCGACGCCGCGCCGGTCGTGGACGCGTACGCGGAGCCCCGCCTCCGCAAGGCGAAGCGCAGCACTGCAGCCGGTCACGCCCGCCCCGACGACTGCTACGTCCACCCGGCCCCCGCGGTGGCCGTTTGTGCGCTCCGGCACGGCATCCTCGAGCCAGTACGGATTCACAGGCCTTGACGGTACATGCCGTCCCGGGCGACCACGCGCCCCGACAGCTCCAGCTCGACGAGCTCCCGCGCGATCTCGGCTGCGTCACGGCCAGTGCGCCGGACGAGCTCGTCCGCGGTCGCCGGGAGGAGCTCGATGAGCGGAGAGGACGTGTCGGACGCCGAGGGCGGATCGATGCCGAAGCTCGCGAGGAC
>DASYFU010000144.1:0-5070 GCA_036498225.1 Gaiellaceae bacterium
TATCTGCAGCAGATTTGGGACAGCAAGGTGCTCACCAACGGCGGGCCGTTTCATCAAGAGTTCGAGCAGAAGCTGTGCGAATACCTGGGAGTGAAGCACATCGCCCTGTTCACCAACGCAACCATCGCGCTGGTGACGGCGCTGCAGGCCTTGCGCATCTCCGGCGAGGTGATCACGACGCCGTATTCGTTCGCGGCAACGGCGAACTGCTTCATCTACGAGGGCGGCGTCCCCGTCTTCGCCGACATCGATCCGCGCACGCTGAACGTCGATCCCCGCGCCGTCGAGGCTGCGGTGACGTCGCGTACGAAGGCGATCGTCGCGGTGGACATCTTCGGATATCCGTGCGAGCTCGACGCACTGCGCGCGATCGCGGACAAGCACGCCCTCGCGCTCATCGACGACTCGTGCGAGGCGCTCGGCGCGGAGTACAGAGGCGCGCCGCTCGGGGCGCAGGGGCCGAGCGCCGTCTTCGCCTTCTATCCCAACAAGCAGATGACGACCGGCGAGGGCGGGATGGTGACGACGCACTCGGAGGAGGAGTGGCGACTGCTGCGGTCGCTGCGCAACCAGGGCCGCGGCGACGTGGGCGGCTGGCTCGAGCACGTGCGCCTCGGCTTCAACTACCGCATCGACGACATCCGCGCTGCGATCGGCATCGGCCAGCTGGAAAAGCTCGACGAGATTCTCGCGATGCGCTCCGCCGTGGCGAAGCGCTACAACGAGCTGCTCGTCGATCTTCCCGGCGTCGAGCTGCCGTGGGCCGACGACGCGGAGCACAAGCGTTCGTGGTTCGTCTACGTCGTCGCGCTCCCGGACAACGACACGCGCGAGCGGGTGATCGCGACCTTCGAGCGCGAGCGGATCGGCTACAACCGCTATCTGCCATCGATCCACCTGCAGCCGTACATGCGTGAGCGGTACGGATTCCGCGAAGGGATGTGCCCCGTGTCCGAGGACGCGAGCGCGCGCACCTTGGCCCTGCCGTTCTTCACCGCCCTCGAGCGCGACGCGCAGGAGCGTGTGGTCGAAGTCCTTTCCGCCGCCCTATAGTCCGCTTCATGGCGGATCGTGCGCCGCGGATGATCTTCCTCGGGTTCGGCAAGCAGGCCCGCTCGGACCGCATCTACGCGCTCGAGCCGCTCGAGCCGCTCGAGCCGGGCGAGCGAGGGCACGGCCGCCGCACGCGCGTCTGGATCGAAGGACTGGCCGACCCCATCGTGGCGTCGCGCACCGAGCGGACGATCCTCGCGGACATGGGCGAGGACAGCTCCACGAGTCTCGTCCTCGGCGAGGCGCTCGACCTCGCCGAAAGGCTTGTCGCCGCCGCCGAGGAGGGCCGCGTCGACCTCGCCGACCTCGGTCGCCGCGCGCGCCGCGTGCTCGAGCGAACGGCCAGGCCGCCCGAGGCGCAGCAGCTCTTTTGACGGGCGCCATCCGCCGGCTCGCGGTGGACGTCGGGCCGCTGCGGGAATCGCCCGGCTTCCGCCGCCTCTGGATCGGCCAGTCGATCGCGTACGTCGCGTGGCGGATGATGCTCGTGCTCGTGCCGGTGCAGGTCTACCGGTTGACGGGATCGACGCTCGACGTCGGGCTCGTCGCGCTCGTGCAGTTCGTCCCGCTCGTCGTGTTCACGATCCTTGGCGGGGCGCTCGCGGACACGCGCGACCGCCGCCGGCTGCTGCTCGGGAGCACGGCGGGGATCGCCGTCGCGTCCGCGGCGTTCGTCGTCGTCTCCGCAGCCGGTCACGCGAACGTCGCCCTCGTCTTCGTCCTCGGCTTCGCCGCGTGGTCGTCGTTCTCGCTCGGCGCGGGCGCGATCCGTTCGCTGACCGCGCGGCTCGTCCCACTCGAGCAATTGCCGGCGGCCGCGGCGCTGAACGGTCTATACAACAACCTCGGTCTCGTCGTCGGCCCGGCGATCGCGGGCGTCCTCATCACGAGCATCGGCTTCGCGGCGACGTACGGCGTTTCGCTCGCGGGAATCCTCGTCTCGCTCGTCCTTGCGTTTCGGCTCCCGCCGGTTCCGCCTCAGGGGGACGCGCCGCGCATGACGTTCCAGACGATCGTGGACGGCTTCCGCTACCTGCGCATGCAGCAGCTGGTCCTGTCGTTCTTCCTCATCGACACGCTGGCGATGGTGCTGGGCATGCCGAGCTCGCTCTTCCCGGCGCTCGCGCAGCACGTGTTCCGCGATCCGGCGTCGGTCGGCTACCTGTTCGCGGGGCCGGCGGTCGGCGCGTTCCTCGTCTCGCTCTTCTCGGGCTGGGCGATGCGGCTACGGCGGCAGGGCCGCGCGATCGCGCTCTCCGTCTGCGGCTGGGGCGCGGCGATCACCGGGTTCGGCTTCACTCACACCCTTTGGCTCGCGCTCCTGCTGCTCGGGCTCGCGGGCGCCGCCGACCAGGTGAGCGCGATCTTCCGGTCGACCATCGTCCTCACCGTCACGCCCGACCACATGCGCGGCAGGCTCGGCGGAATCGAGTTCGCGCAGGTCGCGAGCACGCCGTCGCTCGGCAACCTCGAAGCGGGCATCGTCGCGCAGCTGACGAGCCTGCGCTTCTCGATCGTGTCCGGCGGCATCGGCTGCGTCGTCGGCACGCTCGCGCTCGCCGTGGTGTTCCCCGTCCTTCTCCGGTACGACGCCAGTGCTCGGACGTGATTTCTTCGCGCGCTCGGTACACGAGGTCGCGCCCGACCTGATCGGCGTGACGCTCCTCGTCGACGGTATCGGCGGGCCGATCGTCGAGGTGGAGGCGTACGACCAGGAGGATCCGGCGAGCCACGCGTTTCGTGGCCGCACCGACCGGAATGCGGTCATGTTCGGGCCGGCCGGATACGCGTACGTCTACCGCTCGTACGGCATCCACTGGTGCATCAACTTCGTGTGCGACGAGCCGGGGCGCGCCGAGGCGGTGCTGATCCGTGCACTCGCGCCCGAGCGCGGCATCGAGGAGATGCGCGTACGCCGCGGCGTTCTTGCAGAGCGTGCATTGTGCTCGGGTCCGGGGAAGCTGTGCCAATCGCTCGCGATCACACGCGCGCACGACGGGCTTCCGTTGGACGAGCCGCCGTTCGAGCTCGTCGCACGCACGAGTACGCCGTCGATCATCAGCGGTCCGCGCATCGGCATCACGCGTGCCGTCGAGCGCAGATGGCGGTACGGGCTGAAGGACTCGCCCTTTCTCAGCCGCCGTTTCCGGTGAGATGATCGTGGCGTGTCGCAGGCCCGAACGACACGCGGACGAAGACCTGGCGCTTCACGACGGCTTGACGACGAGCTGGATCTCCATCCCGGGCGCCGCCGCGACACCGGCGCGCGGCGTCTGCGCGACGACGCGACCGTTCGTGCCCGTCACGCGTGGGACGAGCTTCAGCTTCTTCAGCCGTAGCTGCGCGGCGTGCAGCGTCAGGCCGACCGTTCGTGGGACGAGCCCGTGCAGGGGCTTCGCGAGCACGAGCGTCACCTTCTGGAACGACGAGAGCGTCCCGCCCGCGGGGAACTGTTTGAGGACGACGCCGATGCGCTGGCCGGCCGAGGCCGGCTTGTACACGAGTTGCGCCGTCAGCGGCTGCGCCTGGAGCCGGGTGCGCGCGCTCGCGATCGTCCAGCCCACGACGTTCGGGACGTCGACCTCATTGCGCTTGCAGCCGGCTGTGCGGCTCGGCCCACGCCCCGTGAAGTAGACGATGAGCGACGTCGACTTGCACAGGCCGTCGTCCAGCTCGATGCGCCCGTCGCGGTAGGTCACGCGCCGCGACGTCGCCGACATGTACGGCGGCGAGGGGAACGTCTTCGGCTGCGCGTTCATCGCCGCGAGCGCCGGCTGCATGAACGCCTTCCAGATGAGCGCGGGGAAGGAACCGCCGACGACAGGGCCGCCGTGGAACTCGTGCAGCATCGGCGTCAGCTTATCCGGGTAGCCGACCCACACACACGTCACGAGCTGCGGCGTGTACCCGCAGAACCACGCATCGCCGTAATTCTCCGTCGTGCCCGTCTTGCCGGCGACGACGCGGCCCGGCAGCTGCGCGGCCGTTCCCGTGCCGCCCGTGACGACGCCCTCGAGGAGCTGCGTGAGGAGCTCGTCGACGTCCGGCGACAGCGCGTGCACGCCCTTAGGGACATTCGCGTAGACGACCTTGTTCGCGTCGTTGTCGATCTGCGTTACGACGCGCGGCTCGTTCCCGAAGACGGTGCCGTCCACCCGCACGCCGTCGTTGGCGAACGTCGCGTATGCGCGTGCCATCTCGAGCACGCTCACCGGCTCGACGCCGAGGCCGATGGCGAAGTAGCTCTGCAGCGGACCGGTGATGCCGACCGCGTGTGCGGTCTTGACGACGTTCGCGGGCCCGACGTCGCGTGTCAGCTGCGAGAAGACGGAGTTGTCCGACACCGCGATCGCCTTGACGAGGTCGATGGGGCCGAGGTACTCGCCCTCGTAGTTGTGCACGCTCCAGTACTTGTTGCCGAGGAAGATCGAGACGGGCTTCGACACGTACGTCGTCAGCGGCGAGATCCCCTCGCGCAGCGCCGTCGCGAGGACGAACGGCTTGAACGCGGATCCCGTCTGCCGCTCGCGCGCGGTGGCGAGGTTGTACTGGCTGACATGGAAGTTGCGGCCGCCGTCCATGGCGAGGACGCTCCCCGTCGTCGGATTGATCGCGACGAGCGCCGCCTGCGGCCCGTTGGGGCTCGGCAGCACCTTCTGCACGGCGTCGCGCGCGAGCTGCTGCAGCCGCAGGTTGATCGTCGTGTAGACACGGAAGCCGCTCCCGAAGACGTTGCGCGCGCCGAAACGGGCGATCAGCTGCTCCTTCACGTACTCGCCGAAGTACGGCACCTGTCCCTGAACGCCCGAGAGGTGGACGTCCTGCGGCCGAGGCATCGGCGCGTTGGAAGCGGCTCGGAACTCTCCCTGCGTGATGACGTGCTGCTGCAGCATCAGCTCGAGCACCACCGCCCGGCGATCGCGCGCTGCCTGCGGGTGCGCCACGGGGTCGTAAAGGCTGGGATCCTCGGGGATGCCGGCCAGGAGCGCGGCCTCGGGGAGCGTCAGCTTCGCCGCG
>DASYFU010000145.1:0-1504 GCA_036498225.1 Gaiellaceae bacterium
AGCAGCTCGCCGGCGTACTCCCAGGGCGGTGAGCCTTCGTTTTCGACGAACTCGGCCAAGGCGTCGAGGGCCTCCGGGGACGCGGCGAACGTCTCGCGGAACTCGAAGCCGTCGAGACGGAAGACGAGCCCCGGCAGCTGAGACGAGAAGTCCTTGTCCGCGTCCGCGCGTTCGAGCAGGCCGCCGTCGACGTAGACGCGGTACTCGCCGCCGGCGCGCCGCACCTCCGCGACCGAGCCGGCGTCCGACTCGCCACGAAAGACGAGGGGCTCGCCCGCCGCCGGCCCGTCCGGCTTTGCGCCGTGCGTGTGCAGGTACTCGTTCCACGCGTCGCGCAGCTCGTCGTCCTGCACCCACTCTTCGAGGATGCGGTCGATCCGCTCGCGGATGTGCTGCAGGTCGTCCTCCAACCGGCGCCGCACCGAGCCTCCCGGCTTCTTCGTCTGCAGCTCGTTGTGTACGTGGTGATACGCGTACGCGAGCGCGTCGAGCTCCTCGCGGATCGGCACCGTCTCGGATTGCCGCGCACGCGGGCTCATCGGCGGTTCCTCGAAGCGGCGAGCCGTGATGCGCGCCGCACGATCGCAGGCAGCGGTTCGTCGAGCGTGATCAGCCGCAGCTCCACGAGTGCCAGCGGCAGCTTGCCGAGAGGATCCATCTCCCTGCTGTGTGCCCACGTTCCCACGTATTCACTCACGGGAGCATGCGGGTTGATCTGCCTGATCAGGCGAAAGAGGAGGCCGGACTCCTGCCGCTGGTCGATGACGATCTGGTCGTGCGTGCTCCACCAGATGTGCAGAGGAACGTTGGCGAAGGCGAGCCGTCGCGCGTATTCGACCGGGCTGCGCAGCGCGTAGGCGTGCGGCCTGGTCACCGGCCCGCCTCCGATCTCGAGGCGAGCGAGCCGACGCAGGTACGAACCGTCCCTGAGATAGCGGAAGTCGCGATACCGCTTCTTCATGTTCGTCGCCGAATCCATCGCGATCGCTCCCGCGAACATCCGGGGGTACAGCGCGACGAGCAGGAGCGTCTCCTGGCCGCCCATGCTGCTGCCGACGGCGTAGAGCCGGCGCCGGTCGACATGGAGCCACGGAAGTGCGTGCTCGAGCTCGCCGGGCAGCCGCGCGAGGTCGGCGATCTGGCGACGCCAACCCCATGAGTCCAGTACGAGACGACGGCCCTGCCCTTCCGGATTGATCACGGCGAACGGCCCGAATGCGGGCAGGCCTCCCCACAGCCGCACATTGCCGAGTGCGGGCTCGCCTCGTCCGTGCGGCGAGATGACGAGCGGTATCGCGGGATGAACGCGCGTGCCGTACCAGCGCGGAAGGACGAGGTATGCATTGCGGCGACGGCCCCCGTTCGCGACGTAGCTGAGGCGCACGACACGCACGAGCTCGGCGTGCCGGCGCAGAAGGTCGCGGTAGTAGACCTTGAAGCCGATCAGCTTGCGAAGCGCGGGCCGGGGCACGGGCGCCTTCGTGCTCCCGCGTGCGAACGCCGC
>DASYFU010000146.1:0-6208 GCA_036498225.1 Gaiellaceae bacterium
CTTGCGCCGCCTGCGCCTTCGGCGCGTGGTGGACGGCTGCTTCGGCGCGGGCAGGTTCTCCGACAGCGCGAGCGCAACTTCGTGGATCTCGCCGAGCTTCTCGCGCGCGTCGTCGAGCAGCTTCGTTGCGCGCGGCGTGTAGCCCTCCGCCGACGCGAGCAACGCTGCACCGACTCGGATGGGCTGCTCGAGCGCCGTCTGCACGAGCCTCGCTGCGTTCTCTTCGTGCCGATGGCCTCGCGAGTTCGCGAGCGCGCCCAGCAATCGTTTCGCCTCCGGATACTCCGTCGACGCGTTGCGGTCCTGCACCTTGCGCGTCGCGCGCGCGAGCTTCCACGTCCAGCGGGCGAGGATCTGCTCCGGCGCGTCCGGTTTTCCGTCCGCGATCGCGCGCAGCAGGATGCGTATGCCCGCGAGCCGCTCCTTTTCCCACGTCGGCGCCTGCGACACGAGCGTGACCAGGTCGTCGAAGTCGGCGCGCTCGACGCGCATCGACACGCGATCCTGCAGCGCCATCAGGCGCAGGCGGCGATTCGGATTCTCGGCAGCCGCGATGGCGAGGAACGTCTCGAGCGCGCCTTTGCTTGCGCGACCCTCGGTCAGCTTCTGCACGAACGAGCCGCGCTCGTCGAAGCGGATCTGGCGTCCGGCCATCGTCGCCCAGTAGCGCTGCTCGTCCTCGTCGAGGTAGCGCGGATCGACGCGCTGCCACTCGCGCTGGATGACCGCGATGCGGCGGCGAACGTCGGGCGTCACCGGGACGAGCCACGGCGCCGGTGTCAGGCGCCTGCGTGCTCGGCGTTGCGCGCGACGGCGCGGGGCCGGCGTGACGCGTGCGCCCTCGCGATAGAAGTCAGCATCGAGCAGCGAGTGCAGCGAGACGACGCGCTCGTTGTGCGTCGCGCCCTTCGGGACGAAGTCGACGACGATGCCGGCTTCCTTGCGCGGATGAATGCGCATGATGCGGCCGATGCGCTGCTGGTAGACGCGACGCGACGCCGTGGGCGCGAGATGCATGCACACGGTCGCGCGCGGCGAGTTCCACCCCTCGGCGAGCAGCTGCGCGTTGATGAGGACGTTGATCTCTCCGCGCTCGTACGCGGCGAGCGTCTCGGCGAGGCGAACGGGCGGTGTGCGCCCCGACACCGCCTCGGCCTTCAGTCCCGCGGCGCGGAACTCCTGCGCGAGGTTGTACGCGTGGTCGACGCCGGCCGCATAGACGATGCCCGGCGTGTTGTCGAAGCGGTCGCGGTAGAGGCTCGCCGCCGCCTGGTTCAAGGCCTGGTGGTCGAGGGTCTTGGCGAGGATCTCCTGGTCGAAGTCGCCGCCGACGATCGGGACTGAGTTGATGGCGGCGACCGGCGGGACGCGCAGGCAGCGCAGCGGCGCGATCAGTCCGCGGCGCGCGGCGTCCTGCAGCGGGAGGTCGTCGACCGAGGCGGGGAAGACGTCGGAGACCTGCTTGGCGATCAGCTGCTCCGTCGCCGTCATGCCGATGTAGATCGGCTCCGGGAACGACCGTATTGCCGCGGACGTCTTCTCGCCGAGCGCGGTGTGCGCCTCGTCGCAGATGACGAGCTGGTACGCCTCGCGGTCGATCGAATCGACGTGTCGTGCGAACCACGCGTAGGTCTGGATCGTCAGCGGGTTCGTGCGGCTCGACTTCATGCCCTGCTCGAGCGCGTCGCTGTAGCGGTCGGCGTAGCCCTCCGTCTTCAGGTCGCCCTCGAACTGCGCCACGAGCAGCCGGCGGTGCGTGAGGATGAGGACGCCCAGCGTGCGCGCGGCCTCGACGAACCCGGCGGCGGCGATGGTCTTGCCGGACGCGGTCGGGTGGCGGAAGCGGTAGCGGCGGACGGCGCCGGGGTCCTGTTCGGGTGTGAGCTCCTCGGGCTCGTCCTCGTCGTCCTCGACGAGAGGCTCGTCCTCGTCGTCCTCCTCCTCGCCCTCGGCGACGACGTGCCCGTTGCCGTTCTCCTTCTGCTCCTCGTCGCGCTGCGTCGCCGCGATCAGCTCGGTGAGCATGCCGGCGAGCGCGTCGACCTGGTGGCGGCGGAGCGCCGTGCCTGCTTTCGTGTGCGGCTCCGGCTCGCCGAGAACGCGTTCGAGGCCGAGCATGAGCCCATAGCGCACCTTCCACTGCATGCTCGGCGCGGCTTTGCCGTCGTCGATCTCGGCGATCGCGTCGTCGAGCGCACGACGCCGCGCGGTGCCCGCCGCGAGCACCTGGCCGGGATCCTCGCCGTCACGAAGGAACGGCTCGCCCGCCCACGCCTCTGCGCGGAACGCCGCGGCGGCGAGCGGGTCGGTCGCCTCCGCAAAGGTCGTCGTCTGCTGAATGGCTTCTTGCATATGCGCAGCGCACGACGCGCTGCAGACTTTCCAAAGGTGGCACCGCTCGACGAGTCCCCTGGGCCGAGCCGCGCTCTACGAAGCATACCCCGCGATGGGGGAGCGTCAACCTGTCCGGCTAGCCGCCGAGGCCTCCGAAGACGGCGAACGGGTTCTGGGGCGTCTCTTCCCAGACGACCTCGCCGCCCAGCTCGACACTGCCGTGGAGCCGCTGCGCGAGCGCGTCGGCGTCCTCCTTCGAGGCAGCGCCCACGATGAGGAAATGGGAGCGGCGAACCGGCCGGTAGCCCTCCGATTCGAGCTGCTCGGAGAGGGAGCGGGCGTCGCCACGGGACGCGCATTGGACGCGCACCTCCCACGGGGCGTAGCCGTGATCGACCTCTTCCTCTTCCCACGTCTCGCTCTTCGGCTCGTCGTCCCAGCGCTCCTCGTCCTCGAGCCAGTGCTCGATGCGGCTCGCGCGCGCCTCGCCTCCGAGGCTGCGGAGCTGGGACTGGATCACCTCGTTCGCGCGCTCCGCCTCCGCGCGCGACGAGGCGTAGACGAAGATCTCGTCGCCGTCGCGCGAGACCGCAAGGCGCTTCTGAGCGAGCGAGCGAGCGAGCTCGCGCGCCTCCTCGTCGAGATCGGCTGCGAGCCGGTCGAGCAGGCCGCCGGCCTGCTGCTCCTCGACCTCGATGCGGATGCGCCAGTCGTCGGCCACAGGGCGAGACTAGTGCAGGGAGATCCGGTCCGGCGGCCAGTAGGTGAGCAGCACCGGGCCGATGAGGTCGTGGCGCGGCACGGAGCCCCAGACGCGCGAGTCGCACGAGTGGATGCGGTCGTCGCCCATGAAGAAGTACTGGCCGGCCGGGACGTGCCACGTGCCGGACATGTGGTCGCGGAGCGCGGGCTCGACGTACGAGTCGGCAAGCGGCTTTCCGTTCACCGAGATGAAGCCGTTGTGCTCCGTGATCGTGTCCCCCGGAAGCCCGATCAGCCGCTTGACGAACGTCGAGCCGGCGTCGCCGGACTCGCACTTCGCTGTCGCCGGAGGCGCGGTGAACACGACGATCTGCCCGCGACTCGGGCTCTCGAAGTCATACGCGAGGCGGTTGACGAGGATGCGGTCGTTGGAGTTGGCCTGGCACCACTCTCCCGGCTTCGCGCAATGGAGCGTCGGCTCCATCGACGACGACGGGATCCGGTACGGCTTCGCAATCTCAGCCTCGAAGACGAGCACGAACGCGATCGCGAGACCGATGGTGATCGCCCAGTCGACGATCTTGTTCCTGCGCCATATCCGCACGGGTCACAGTGTGGCAGCGCTGCGGCGCCGCGTGACGGCGCCACCGAGGAACAACGGCCAGCCTGCGCCGAGAATGAGGCACGCGTCGACGTCGGCGGGATCGGCAACGACGCCTTCGGCGAGCAGGTGCTGCACCTCGTCGGCGACGGCTTCGAGCGCCTGCTCCCGGATCTGCTCGACGCTGCGCCCGTCGGCGCCGGCCGGCGGCTGGAGCGGAAAACGCTCCGGCCAGGCGGCGTTCATCGTCTCGAGCACGTGCTGCGCGACCGCAGGCCCGACCATCTCGCGCAGAACCGACGGCGCCATCGGCATGCCGAGCGAGAGGATTGCCTCGTCCGCGTCCTCGATGCGGCTGCCCATCAATGCGGTTGTCATCCGCGTCAGCAGGCGGTTGACGACGAAGCCCGGCGCGTCGCCGACGAGCACGCCCCGCTTCTTCAGGTTCTTGACGATGTCCCACGCGGTAGCGAGCTGCTCGTCGGTCGTCCGTGACGTGCGCACGATCTCGACGAGCGGCATGACGGCGACGGGGTTGAAGAAGTGCAGGCCGACATCGGCGCCCATGCCTTCGACCGAGAGCGACGACGTGTTCGTCGCGAGGATCGCGTTCGGCGCGGCCTCGCGCGCCGCGGCGAGAACGTCGCGCTTTACGTCCATCTCCTCGAACACCGCTTCGAGCACGAGGTCGCAGCCGGCGAATAGCTCCCAGCCCGTGCCGCCTTCGGCGATGGAGGCGAGAAACGGGTTGACCTCGACGCGGATCGACGCGAGCGCGTCGTCGACGCGCTGCTGGTCGAGGTCGCGCAGCACGACCGGGACCTCGAGGCGGCGCAGGAAGAGCGTGGCCAGCTGCGTCGCCATCAGTCCTGCGCCGACGATCCCGACCTTCTGGACGGGGCGAGGCTTTGCATCGGGAAGGTTCGGCGGCCGCTTCGAACGGCGCTCGACGACCGTGAACGCGTACGCCGCCGCCTGGGCCTCGGGTGCGACGAGCAGCTCGGCCATCGCATCCTCCTCGGCCGCGTAACCCTCGTCGATCGACCAGTCGCGTGCGCCGGCGATGAGATCGAGCGCGGCGTACGGCGCGCGCGTCGCGCCGTGCACGGCGTCGTCGATCTTGGCGCGCGTCTTGCGAACGACGGCCTCGAGATCCGACCAGTCCGGGGCCTCCCGCTCGATCGCGAGCGACGCTGCGAACGCGAGCGACTCGTCGACGAACTCGACGGGCTCGAGCATGCGGTCGGCGATGCCCAGCTCGACCGCGTCCGGCGCCGTCAGCAGACGGTTCTGGCGCAACGGGTTGAGGACGATCACCCTGGCGGCCGCCTCCGGTCCGATGAGCCGCGGAAGGAGCTGCGTGCCGCCCCAGCCGGGAATGATCGAGAGCGCGACCTCGGGGAAACCCACGTGACGGACGTTGGATGCGATCGTGCGCGCGTCGCAGTGGAGCGCGAGCTCGAGGCCGCCGCCCAGGCAGGCGCCGTTGATCGCGGCGACCGTCGGGAACGGCAGCGAGCGGATGCGCGCGAACAGCTCGTGCCCGGCGCGAATGCCCTCGCGCGGATCCTCGACGTTGCCGAACTCGTCGATGTCCGCGCCGACGCAGAAGACGAAGGGCTTGCCGGTGAAGACGGCCGCCGTCCAGTCGCGCTGCTCGAGCTCCTCGAGCACGGCGACCGCGGACTCGAAGGCCGAACGGCCGAGCGTCGTGGGCACGCGGTAATCCTCGCCGTTGTCGAGCGTGACGAGCGCGATCGAGCCGGCGCGGTTCAGCTTGAAGACGGTGTTAGCCAACGTTCTCCCACAGGATCGCAGCGCCCATTCCCATGCCGATGCAGAGCGCGGTCAGCCCGTATCGGCCGCCGCGCTCGCGCAGGCCGTAGGCGAGCTGCGCGACGAGCCGCACGCCCGTCGCGGCGAGCGGATGGCCGCACGCGATCGCGCCGCCGTACGGATTCAGGCGCGGATCGTCCGCCGCGACTCCGAGCTCGTCGCACCATGTGAGGACCTGGACGGCGAAGGGCTCGTTCAGCTCGAAGAGGTCGACGTCGTCGAGCGAGATGCCCGCGCGCTCGAGCACGCGCTGCGTGGCCGGCACGGGGCCCAGGCCCATCAGGTGCGGCTCGACGCCGGCGTACGCGAATCCGACGAGCCGAAGCTTCGGCGTGAGGCCGAGCTCGGCGACCGTGTCCTCCGCTGCGAGGAACGCCGCGGTCGCTCCGTCCGTGAGGCCGGCCGAGTTTCCGGCAGTGACGCGGCCGCCGGCGCGGAAGGCGGGCTTCAACGCGGCGAGCCCTTCGAGGCTCGTGTCGGTGCGCAGGAACTCGTCCCGCTCGGCGAGCTTCCAGCCGTCGTCGGTGAAGACGCTCATCGGCACGACCGTCTCGCGCTTCACGCCGTTCGCCCACGCCGCACCGGCTTTCTCTTGCGACGCGAGCGCGAACGCGTCCGCGCGCTCGCGCGTGATCGCGGGGAAGCGGTCGTGCAGGTTCTCCGCTGTCCGTCCCATCACGGCGGCCGACTCGTCGATCAGCCGTTCGGAGACGAAGCGCGGGTTGAAGTCGACGT
>DASYFU010000147.1:0-8398 GCA_036498225.1 Gaiellaceae bacterium
TGCTTGTAGAGCTCGGCGCGCTCCTCGCTGAGGCCTTCGATCTCCTGATGTATCTCCTGGAACGTTCTCATGTCCTGTGAAACGCATGACCCACCCGGGGCATTCCGCAGGAAACGATGAGGCGCGCTCAGCCGTAGCCGAGCTCGTCCAGGCGGTCCTCGTCGATCCCGAAGTAGTGGGCCAGCTCGTGGAGGACGGTCACCCGGATCTCTTCCTCCAGCTCGGCCGGGTCGGGAAACGACTCCACGAGCGGCAGCCGGAAGATCCGGATCCGGTCGGGCAGCGCGCCCGCCCAGTCGCCCCGCTCCGGGAGCGGAACGCCCTCGTACAGCCCGAACAGGTCGGGGTCGTCGGGGTGCTCGTCCTCGACCGAGATCTCGACGTTCTGGAGCGCCGCCCGCAGCTCCGGCGGGAGCGACTCCACCGCCCGCGCAACTCGTTCCTCGAATCTCAATAGACCGGGTACTTGGACGTCGGCGCGCTCGGCCGGTTTCTCGCCACGAGCAGGATGGTGGCGATCCCGAAAGCGAAGCCGCCGATGTGCGCGAAGAACGCGACCCCGCCGCCGGCCTGCGGCTGGAGGAACGAGAGGCCGCCGTCCCAGATCTGGAGCCCGATCCAGATCAGCAGGAACCAGAACGCGGGGATTTCGCGGATGAGGATGATCCCGAAGAAGATCAGCGTCAGCACGCGGGCGCGGGGGAGGAGCACGAAGTACGCGCCGAGGACGCCTGCAATCGCGCCGCTCGCCCCGATGTTCGGGATGCTCGCCCCCGAGGTCGACGCGAAGTGGAGCGTGATCGCCGTCTGGAGCGCCATCGCGACGACGCCGGCGGCGAGGTACCAGACAAGGAATCCGATCGAGCCGATCGCGTCCTCGACGTTGTTGCCGAAGATCCAGAGGAAGAGCCTGTTCCCGAGGATGTGCTCCCAGCTCGCGTGCATGAACATGCCGGTGAAGACGCTCTCGTACCAAGGCAGCGCGTGGAAGCCCGGCGGCAGGTGGCATGGCCCCTGCACCGCGCACGGGTAGAAGCCGTCGCGGAAGATGTGGACGTCGACGCCGGGATTCGACAGCTCCCAGAACCAGACGAGGAAGCAGGCGACGATCAGGCCGATCGTGACGTACGGGAACCGGCGGGTCGGGACGTTGTCCTTGAGCGGGATCACTGGAGGGCTTCGCGGACCCGCTCCGCGACCGCTTCGAGCTCGATGCCCTGGCCGCTCACGTCCGCGAGGATCTCGTCCGCCGTCGGCTTCTGGCCCTCGTTCCACAGCTCGCGCAGCAGCGAGCCCGCCTCGCGCTTCGTGAACCACGCGTTGCCGAAGCGCTCGCGCAGGTGCCCGCGCAGCTGCGCCTCGAATGCCCACGCGCGCAGGTACTCCGACGAGTAGAAGCCCTGGTCGACGTCGTCGAGGTAGTCGGTGTCGCTCGGCGTCACCTTCAACGCGTCGCTGAGGAGCTCGACGTAGCGCGGTCGCAGCGACGTGACGTCGCCCGACGACTGCAGCTCGAGCTCGTACAGCAACTTCGCGCAGTAGCGGCGCACCATCCACAGGAGCTGCACCGCGCCTTCGCCCGCGTATTCGCGCGGCCGCGGGAAGTCGAGGCGCCGCTCGAGCCACACCGGGTCGATGGTCAGGTGCTCGAGCAGCATCGCCCACCCTTCGGTGACGGCGTTGTCGCCGAGCCTCCGCTCCTCGACCGTGAGCGACGGCGACGTGTGCGCGTAGTGCTCCGTGTGCCCGGCCTCGTGGAAGAGCGCGCCCCAGTCCTCGGGGCCGCCCGCCGGCTTGATCACGAGGATGACACGGCCGGGGATCTCGATCGGGACGCAGAACGCGCGCGGCGACTTCTTCGGCCGGTCGTCGAGGTCGAGCTCGACGTTGCGCTGCGCGCGCAGGTCGACGCCGAGGTCGGCGAGGCTCGCCTCGAGCGCAGGCAGCATCCGCGCGGCCGGGAACGCTGCGTCCCAGTTCGCGCCGCGCCAGACGCGGGCGACGTCCCAGCGCTGCGCGTCGCCGATCCCGAGCCCGATGCGGCTGCGGAAGAAGCGGTCGCCGGCGGTCTCCCACAATCGCTCCGTCGAATCGAGGAACGCGCGGCACTGCTCGGCGAGCGCGTCGAGCTGGAACCCGAAGCCACGATAGAGGTCGGTGTACGTCGCTGCGCCGAGGTGTCCGGTCTCGCGGTTGACGACCTCGGCCGCACGCACGTGCAGCGGGTTGAGGTGCTCCTCGGTCAGCTCGTTGCGCGCGCGCTCGAGGCGCTCGCGTCGGCCGCGATCGGGCTCGTTCATGATCGCCGAGCGGAGGTTGCGGTAGGGGATCTCCTCGCCGTCCACCTCGGCCTGCAAGGTGGCCTCGAGCTCGGCGGCCCGCTCGGCCTCTTCGCGGACGAAGTTGCCGAGATAGCCCTCGCTGGCGAAGCGCCAGAGCTCGCGCGTATTGCGGTTCCCGTTGACCGAGGCGCCGAGATCGAGCGCCGTGTCGAGCTTCGTCAGCTCGGCGTGACGCTCGTAGATCGGCGTCAGCTCGTACGCGTCCTTGAAGCCGGCGAAGTGGAGGTACGTCTCCTCGTCCAGCTCCGCGATGAATCGGTCGGCGTCCTCGCTCAGCTCGTCGAGCTGACGCTGGCTCAGCGGTCCCGCCACGACACTTAGGGTAGTCGTGGCATGAAGGAGCTTTCCCTCCAGACCGAGCGGAAGACCCAGCTCGTGGACATCACGAGCCGGGTGCAGGGCGCGATCGCCGACGCGAACGGGGCCAGTGCCGCGCTCGTCTACGTCCCGCACACGACGGCGGGCGTCACGATCAACGAGGGCGCCGACCCACTCGTCGGCGAGGACATCGAGAGCGCCCTCCAGCAGGTCGTGATCGAGGACTGGTCGTGGAAGCACACCGAGGACCCGGACGGACCGAACGCGCCGTCGCACGTCCGCGCCACGCTGACCGGGTCGCAGGTGCTCATCCCGCTCCGCGACGGCCGGCTCGCGCTCGGCAGGTACCAGGGGATCTACTTCTGCGAGTACGACGGGCCGCGGGATCGCAAGGTGTACGTCACAACCTTGCAGTAACGCCGGCTCAATCTCAGCTCAACACAGCGGCCCTACGTTCGATGCATGCGGCGGGCACCGTTGATCTTTCTCGTGGCGGCGATCGCGGCTGCCGGGCTGGCCGCGAGCGCGCAGGCGCGACCCGCCTCGAGCCGGATGAACGTCGTCTTCATCGTCAGCGACGACGAGAACATCAGCGGCAACGCCGTCATGAAGGACGTTCAGCGGCTGATCGCGCGCCACGGCGTCACGTTCACGAACTTCCACGTGACGACGTCCGAATGCGGGCCGTCGCGCGCGAGCATCCTCACAGGTCAGTACTCGCACCACACCGGCGTCACCGACAACTTCGGCCCGCACGGCTATCCCGCGTTCAACCCGGAGACCGACCTACCCGTCTGGCTGCACGACGCGGGATATCAGACCGCGCTCGTAGGCAAGTACCTCAACGACTACAGCCTCGACGGGCACAACGCGACGCCGCCCGGATGGGACGACTGGCAGGCGATGGACAGCGTCCCGCTCGAGGCGTACTACAACTACACGGTCAACGAAAACGGGAGGCTCGTCCACTACGGGACGAAGCCCGCCGACTACTCGACGACGGTATTGACGCAGAAGGCGATCTCGTTTCTGCGCAGCGCGAAGAAGCCGTTCTTCCTCTACTTCGCGCCGGTCGCACCGCATCTTCCGGCGGTGCCGGCGCCCGCGGACGTCGGCCGCTTCGACAAGCTCGTGCCGTTTGCGTCCCCGGCCGTGAACGCGAGCGTCTCGAGCGAACCGTGGGCAACGTGGCACGCAAAGGCGCTCACGCCCGCCGGTCTCTCGTACATCAACACGGTGCGCCGGCATCAGCTCGAGTCGCTGCAGGCGGTCGACCGCGCAGTCGGGAGAATCGTCGCGACGCTCACGCGCCGTCATCTCCTCGACCGGACCGTGATCTTCTACACGAGCGACAACGGCTTTCTCTGGGGCGAGCACCGGCTCGGCGGGAAGCTCTGGCCGTACGAGGAGTCGACGCGCGTGCCGCTCGTCGTGCGCACGCCGTGGACGCAGGCGAACGGCACCGTCGATCGCGCGCCCGTTCTCAACATCGACTTCGCCTCGACGATCGCGCAGCTCACCGGCGTGACGCCGGCGAGCCTGCAGGACGGCGAGAGCTTCGCGCCGCTCCTCCACGGGCGACGGATTCCTTGGCGCAAGGACTATCTCCTCGAGTACCTGGGGCGGAACGATCTCAAGGACGGCGGGCCCCCGCCGTACGTGGCGATCCACACCGCGCGGTACCTCTACGTCGATTATCGGTATCGCCACTGGCAGGAGCTGTACGACCTGCGCAGGGACCCGTGGGAGCTCGACAACGTCGCAGCCGTCCCGGCGTACCGGGGCGTGCTCCAGGCGCTACGCCGCCGAATGCACGCGCTCTACGCCGCGCCGCCGCATCCCGGGCTCTGACTAGTGTGGGCGCATGGCTGCGCCCGTGACGAAGAACGAGGAGCTCGAGCTCGAGGTCGAGTCGCTCGCGTACGGCGGCAACGGCGTCGCGCGCCTCGACGGCTACGTCGTCTTCGTTCGGCGCGGGCTTCCCGGCGACCGCGTGCGCGCGCGCGTGACGAAGGTGAAGCGCAGTCATGCCGAAGCGCTCGCGACCGACGTCCTCCGTGCCGGGCCGCATCGCGTCGAGGCGCCGTGCGTGCACTTCCCCGCGTGCGGCGGCTGCCGCTTCCAGGACCTCGCCTACGAGACGCAGCTCGAGCAGAAGCACGCGCAGGTGCGCGATGCGCTGCAGCGTCTCGGCGGCGTCGCCGAGCCGCCGCTGCAGGCGATCGTCCCGTGCGAGCCGGAGATCTTCCACTACCGGAACAAGGTCGAGTACTCGTTCACGCAGACGTCGGCCGGCCCGGCGCTCGGCTTCCACAAGGCGGGCCGCTGGGACGAGGTGCTCGAGCTCGAGAAGTGCTGGTTGACGACGGACGTCGGCAACGGCGTGCGCGACGCCGTGCGCGACTGGGCGCGCGAAGAGGGTCTCGTCGCGTACTCGCAGGCGGACGGAAGCGGCTACCTTCGCCATCTCGTCGTGCGCGAGGGCCGCAACACCGGCCACGCGCTCGTCCAGCTCGTCACCGCGCCGGGTGACCACTTCGAGCCCGGCTACTTCGTCGACGTCGTGCGCCGTTTCCCGCAAGTGACTTCGGTGCACTGGTCGATCAACGACCGGCCCGCCGAGGTGACGAACCTGCCGACGAAGCTGCTCTGGGGTGAGGAGTGGATCGAGGAGGAGATCGGCGGCCTCCGCTTTCGCGTGCGGCCAAATGCGTTCCTCCAGACGAACACGTCGATGGCGGAACGGTTGTACGCGCTCGCGGCCGACGCTGCCGGGCTCACCGGCACCGAGACGGTGTGGGATCTGTACTGCGGCATCGGCACGATCGGCCTCACGCTCGCGGGCAGCGCGCTGACGGTGTGGGGGATCGAGGTGTCGGAGGAGTCGGTCGCGTGCGCGCTCGAGAACGCCGAGATCAACGGCATCACGAACGCGGCGTTCTTCGCGGGGAATGTCGGCCAGGTCGTCGAGGAGCTCGTCGAGCGCTCCGGCTCGCCCGACGTCGTCGTCGTCGACCCGCCGCGCGCAGGACTCGCGGGCAAGGCGCTACGCCATCTCGGCCGGCTCGGCGCGCCGCGCCTCGTCTATGTCTCGTGCAATCCGACGACGCTCGCCGGCGACGTGAAGACGCTGCGCGGCGAGTACGGGTACGAGCTGCTGCGCGTCACGCCGGTCGACATGTTTCCGCATACGCCGCACGTCGAGGCGGTCGCGTTGCTCGAGCGCTAGCCGACCGGGTTGCCTTTGGCCGGCTGCGCGAAGTGGCGCCGGCACACGGGATGACCGTGCTCGGGGTGGGGATGGAACTCGAGGCGCCAACAGCGCCGAACGTGACAGTTGTGCTGGCGGAGGAAGAGGTAGATCCATCCGCCGAAGCCCGTCGCGAGCGTGAGGTCCGCGAGCGGCCCGCTGACGAAGTTGTAGCCGGCATGCGTGGGCCAATGGATGACGGAGTGAAGGCTGGCGAGCATGCCGGCAACGGTATAAGGTCGGCCGGTCAAATCGGGAACACGGAGGCAGGCATGAACGACGCGACTCCTCCGGTTGCGGCCCGGATCCATGATGCGGCTGAGCAGCTCCTGACGGATGCGAACCTGCACGTGCAGGTCGGCAATCCGGTGAGGAAGTTCCACCTCTGGGTGCAAGAGCCGGCGTGGGCGCTGTGCTTCACCATCGTCGCCCTCGGCTTCACGATGGTCGTCACCGGCTACGACTCGGGCGGCGGGTGGTTCGCCGTCGCGATCGGGATCATCTTCGCGGTGATCGCGTCGTTCCGGGCGCCGTTCACGTTCGGGGAGTCGGCGGTGAGCTCGACTCCGGGGAAGAAGAAGACGCCGACGACCGGGGTCTGAGCCTCGTCCATAACAGATCCGCATTCGCGAGGAGGAAGCCGAAGGAGAGGAACGGCAGCGCCGGCAGCCCGCCGACGTCGACGGCGTTCGCGATCACGATCGTGATTCCGTACATGAACGTCGTCGCGATCCACGTCCACCAGACGCGCAGGCCCCAGCGCGTGGCGGCGGCGAGGAAGAGCGCGTAGAAGAGCACGTCGGGCGGGCCGAGATACGCGGCCCGCCCCGCCGGCACGAGGAACGCGATCGCGACGTCGAGGTAGACGTGGAAGTGATGCGTCGTGATCGAGTGCGTCGGGCCGCGCCACACCGAGATCGAGTCGACGAACGGGATGATCACCGCGACGATCACGACCCACGACAGCCGCTCGAACAGCGCGAGGAACGCCCAGCCGGCGAAGACGGCGGCGAAGAGCTTCGCGAAGTTCTCCGGCAGTCCCCAACCCACCTCGGCGAAGCCGAACGCGGCGAGCGCGAGCACGCCCGCGGCAACCGGCAACCAGCGCCGGTTCCACAGCGGCAGCCCGAGCGGCACGAGCAGTAGCATCCCCGGCATGACGACGAAGCTGACGAGGACGATGTCCGTCCACAGCGACACCCCGTGCAGGTGCGGCGCGGTGACGAACCACGCGACGACCACCGCGAAGGCGGCGGTGAATCTCAGTACGGCGGGAGGGATTCCCACCACTCGCCGAGCGGCTTGAACGCGTTCCAGAAGCGCGTCTTCTCCGCCTGCTCGTCGAGCGACGCGTCGATGTCGGGCGTGTAGACCGCCTCGATCGTCGGCGTGAACTGCTGTCGCTCGCCTTCATTGGGCTCGACCATGCGGGCGAGCGGGAAATCCACGCTGTTCAGGAACGCGAGCGCCTGCTCGCCCATGACGACGATGAGCTTCGGCTGGACGATGTGCAGCTCACGGAGCAGAAAAGGGCGGGACTCATCCTCGGTGCCGTCGGCGAACTTGAGGCAGTTCGTCCCGTAGATCGCCATCGGGTCGACGTGCAGACGCTGTAGCGACTTGAGGATCGCGTTACCGGAGCGCCCGAAGAAGGCGACGCCTTCCTGCAGTTCCGACGGACGCGGCGCGTACTTGAGCAGCATCACATCCGCGAGCGGATGGCCGGAGCCCACGACGGGCACGCGCACGCCGCCGCCCGCCTGCGCGACCTCGTCCCCGAGAGCGTTGATCTCGGTGATGGCTTTTTGCAGGTACTTCTCGTAGATCTCGTCGGTCGCCACGGTCACTTGAGCCCCCACAGGAGGTTCGCCTTCAGCGCACTCTCTCCTTGGCTTGGGCTACCCACTTGAGGCCTTGGAGGTACGCGAGCGACTTCGGACGGCGCAGAATCTCTGCGCTTCGGAGCGAGACGAGAAAGTCCTCCGGGCCGCTGAAGCGGCGCATGCGCACTGCGCCCGTCCCGACGCCGGGGAGCACGTGCGCGTCCGAGCCTGCGCCCGCGGTGAGGTTGTACTTGCGCGCGAAGCGGAGCGCCTCCTCGTTGTAGGCCTCGAACAGGAGACGCGCGTTGTACACCTCGAGCACGTCGATCTCGGCGAGGTGGCGATGGAGGGTCGCAGGATCGGGGATCGCGTGCATGCGGTCGAACGGGTGCGGGACGTAGACGAGGCCGCCCTGTGCGCGGATCGCCGCCACCGTGTCCGCGAAGGACATGCCGCGCGGGATCTCCTCGCGCAGGAAGAGGCCGATCACCTCGCCCTGGCCGTCCGTCTTGATCTCCTCGCCGGGGATGACGACGAGCCGCCGGCCGCGCGCGCGCTCGACCGCCTCGAGCGCGCCGCTGAAGACGTTGTGGTCGGTGACGGCGATTGCGCCCAGTCCCTCAGCCTCGGCGTGATCGAGCAGCTCGTCCACCTCGATGGAACAG
>DASYFU010000148.1:0-1815 GCA_036498225.1 Gaiellaceae bacterium
GCTGCCGAGGCTCGTACAGGACGGGCTCGCGGAGCGACGGCTCGTCGCGCAGTCGTCTCGTCCCGCCAAGCAGCTGTACAAGATCACCCGAGCGGGGCGGGCCGCGCTCGACGGCTGGCTCGAGACGGTCGAACCGGGCGCCCGCGACAGCTTCTTCCTCAAGCTCTTCGTCGGCGGGCTGAGCGAGCCCCAGATCCTGCTCGAGCACGTCGCACAGTTCCGCGAGGACACGGAGGCGCGGCTCGCCGGGTATCGCGAGGTCGAGCCCACGAACTCGAATCGCGGCCACGACTGGTACCACCGGCATCTGCTCCGGCTCGGGATCGAGCAGGCGGAGCTCGAGCTGCAGTGGGCCGACCGGGTTGCGCGCGCGCTCCGCCGTGCGCCGGCGTGATCGCCGCGACGCCCAACTGGAGCGGCACGTATGCGTTACCTGCGCGAGCCGCTCCTGTCGCGATCGTCGTGCAGCTGCACGGGCGCACGGCGACCGTCGCGCTCGGGCCGGGGCACTCGGGCGCGACCGTCGTCCCCGTCGGCCTGCACGGCACGCACGTGCGCTTCAGCCTGCCGGGCTCGCCGCAGGACGTCGTCTTCGAGGGGACAGTTCGGGGCGCGCGGCTCACGGGCACGGTCCGCCAAGGCGCGCTGCGCGGCGCGTTCGCACTCCGCCGCGGCATGTCGCGCATCGTCGCGCTGCTCGGCGCCTACCGCAGCGCCGCCGGTGCCGATGTCGCCGTTCGCGAGGCGGACGGGCTCGCGCCGTTCCTCATCGAGTTCCCATCCGGCGCGGCGCACGGCATCGGCCCCTCGCTCACCGTCGGCGGGCTGCTCGGTGACACGCGCGGCAACGGCACGATCGCCGTCGACGCCACCGGCTTCACCTGGAACGGCACGCACTACGCGCGGGTCCCCCTCCGCCAGCGCGAGGTGCGCATCGGCGCCGACGCGGCGACGCTCACCCTGCCGCCCGGCGCCGGCCCGTTCCCGGCGGTCGCGATGGTGCACGGCGCCGGCCCTCGCACGCGCGACGAGTTCGACATCTGGACGGCCTACCTCGCAGCGAACGGCATCGCGGTGCTCGCCGACGACAAGCGCGGCATCGGCGAGTCCCTCGGCGTCTATCCGGGCGAGTCCGCGACCGAGTCGACGATCGACGTGCTCGCGCGCGACGCGCAGGCCGAGGCGCGCTGGCTCGCGCAGCTTCCGCAGGTCGACCCGAAGCGCGTCGGGCTCATGGGCGACAGCCAGGCCGGCTGGATCTCGACGCTCGCGGCGTCGCGCGAGCCGGCCGTGCGCTGGCTCGTGTCGGTCGTCGGCCCGACGGTCACGGTCGGCGAGACGGACGACTGGGCCGCGCTCGCCGGCGAATCGCAGTCGCCGCCGAGCGGCACCCGGGCGTCGATGCTCGCGCAGGTCCGCAAGGACGGGCCGTCCGGCTACGACCCGGCGCCGTCGCTGCGCAAGCTCGCGATCCCGGCGCTCTGGCTCTACGGCGCCGACGACCGCAACGTGCCGACCGAGCTCTGCGTCGAGCGCCTTCAGTCGCTGCAGGCCGGCCACGACTTCCGCTGGACTGTGCTGCCGACGGCCCACACGCCGTTCGTGCTTCCAACGGGGCTCCTGTCGAGCCTGTCGCGCTCGCCCGGCTTCGATCCCGGCTTCTTCCCCGCGCTCGCAGGCTGGCTCCGCGGTCACGGCCTCGTGCCCTAGTACGATCCGGCCCGGAATGGCCCGGGTCGCGCACGAGGAGCACGGACTGCGCAGCGTCATCGACGAGGATCGCGTCCTCGACGGCCTGGGCGAGCAGGAGCTGCT
>DASYFU010000149.1:0-5015 GCA_036498225.1 Gaiellaceae bacterium
TTCGCCGTCGCGGAGAGGAACGCCCGTTCCAGGTTCCGCGTCGTGTCGGTCAGCGGGCCGGGGTTGCCGGTGATGAAGACCGCGTTGCCCTGCGGCTCGTTGTAGAACTGCGTCGAGTTGCCCTGCTGCGACGACAGCAGCCCGTGGATCGACACCTGCTGCTCGCCGATCGAGCCGGCGGGATAGCTGCAGCTGTAGTTGGTCGTATCGGGTGTGCCGGCGCAGGTCGGCGTCACCGCGCGGTTGACGTTCGCACCCGCGAAGTGGTCGCCTTCGTCCGCCGCGAACACGAACAGCGTGTTCTTCGGCGTGATGCCGTCATCGGCGAGCCGCTTGAAGAACGTCGCGAACGCCGCGTTGTAGTTGGCGAGCGTCTGCTGGTAGCAGCTGTCGCCGGGGCCTTGCGCCGTGCCGCCGTTCGAGCAGCCGGACTGGCCCGACTTCTTCTCGTGCGCGTCGGAGATGTACGCGTACGTGACCGGGACGCCGGTCTCCTGCATGTCGGCGACGTAGGCGAGCGACTGCGCGGCGGAGATGCCGCCGAAGCCCGGGAAGCCGGCGTGTCCGGGCGGAAGGAACGCTCCGTCGATCTCCTTGCCGTTCAGGTCGACGAGGTTTCCGGCCGAGTCGTACACCGGGTACGAGTCTCCGTTGACGTTCCGCATGCCGCCCGGAGCGTTCGCCGCGGCCTTGAGCTGCGGCTGCAGGTACTTGTGGCCGAACACGGCGTTGAAGCCGCTGTAACCGCCGGGCTCGTCGGGGAGCGTGTCGGCGACGGGCCTGCTGCTCGTCGAGCAGAACGAACTGCCCTGCGCGCAGTGGACGCCCAGACCGATGTAATCCGCGACCTCCTGATCCTTGAACGAGTCGGGATCCGCGTTGAGCTGCTGCTGCTCGGGCGAGTTCGGCCCGAAGAAGTTCGCGATGTCGGGGCTGACGTTCTCCAGCTCGATGTTCGCGGTGGAGACGCCGCCGACGTCGCACCCCGCCCGCGTGTACGGAACCCACGGCGCCGGCGGCGTCGAGGGCGGAGCACCCGCAGCGGGAACGTTCGCCGAGTAGGGCTGGTTCGGGAACTGGTCGAGGCCGTACGTGCTCGTCCAGTACGCGAACGACGACTTCGACGTCACCGTCCCGTTCGCGTTGTACGTCTCGTACGAGTTGGTGAGACCTTGCCCTTGGCGGTCGCCGTAGAGGCCGGAAAGGTTGGTGATGATGTCGTCGGCCGTGTGGCCGATCATCGGCGTGTGGTTGTTCGAGAGCAGCGTGCCGTTGCTCGTGATGAAGTTCGTGAGCGCTGGCATCTGCTCGAGGTCGGACAACACGTTCGGGTTGTCGCGGTTGTAGTGAACGTTGTCGAACGTGATCTCGATAACGTGCTGGATGCCGTTTGCGAGGTGACATCCGGACGGCGCCGGCGCTGCGGACGCCGGCGAACCGCCGTTCGTGGTGGCTGCGAATGCGGCCGCGACAAGGGCCACGATCGCGGCCGCGACGGCGGCTCTCCGAGAGCGTGTGCTCATTCCTTCCCCCTTCATCGGGAACTGACGACCACATCGACGCTACCCGGGATCGGTCGATGCAAACTACGGCTGTCACAGCCCTGTTACGAGGTCGTCAGAACCCCGACTTCTGAGGCGTCGAGCGCGCGCCATTCGCCGGGATCGAGGCCGTCGAGCGTGACTCCCGCATATGCGCTTCGGTGCAGGTGCGTGACCGGATGACCGACGGCGTCGAGCATGCGGCGCACTTGTCTGTTGCGTCCTTCGTGGATGACGAGCTCGATTTTCGTGGGCGCGACTCGACGGATGCGTGCGGGGGCCGTGCGTCCGTCGTCGAGCTCGATGCCGTCGGCGAGCATGCGCAGTGTCGCGTCGGTTGGCTCTCCTTCTACGTCGGCGACGTACGTCTTCTCGACGCCGTAGCGCGGGTGCGCGAGACGGTGCGCGAGCGGGCCGTCGTTCGTGAGCAGCAGCGCGCCGGTTGTGTCCGCGTCGAGGCGGCCGACGGGGACGACGCGCGGGTCTTGCGGGACGAGATCGACGACGGTGGGGCGGCCCTGCGGGTCGCGCGCGGTGGTGACGACGCCGGCGGGCTTGTTCAGGAGGACGTAGGCGAGGGGCTGGAGCGAGACCGGCGTCCCGTCCACTTCCACGCGGTCATGCGATTGGACGAACGTGTTCAGCTGGCCGGGCGCGCCGTTGACGGTGACGCGGCCGGCCTTGATCAGCTCGTCGGCGGCGCGGCGCGAGGCGACTCCGGCGCGGGCGATGTATGCGTTGAGACGCACGGCCTGAGAAGATACGCACGGCCGTGCCGCACTACATCTCGCTCATGCGCTGGACCACGGCCGGCCGGGCCGGCCTGCCGGCGTGGCGCGACCGCGTCGAGGACGGGGAGCGGCTCATCCAGGAGGCTGGCGGGACGCTCGTCGGCGTCTACGTGACGCTCGGGCGGTACGACGTCGTCGAGGTGTTCGAGGCGCCGGACGACGCGACGGCGCTCGAGATCATCACGAAGCTCGGCCAGGCGGGCGGCGAGGAGACCGAGACGCTGCGCGCGTTCACGCGCGACGAGGCCGAAGAGATAATCCGGCGCCTGTGAGGTGGCTTGCGGCGTGGGACGCCGCCGCGCTCGTCGTGTTCGTCGTCGTCGGCGTGCTCACGCACGGCGCGTCGGCCGGCGCGTTCGCGCGGGATCTGCTGTGCATCCTCGGCGGCTGGTTCGCGGCCGCACTCGTGTTCCGGCTGTACACCGGCGGCGGCTGGCAGCGCCTCGCCGGAACGTGGCTCCTAGGTGTGTCGGTCGGCGTACTGATCCGTGCCGCCATCGTCGGCCACGTGGCCTACGACTTCTGGGCCGTCGCCCTCGCCTTCACGGCCCTGTTCGTCCTCGTGGGCCGCGGCCTCCCCCGACTCATCCCCTAGACCCACGTCCGGGGCCAGGCCCCGTTACAAGAGTGTCGCAACTTCGGAAAGGACAATTGCGGCTGCAGGCTCGCGTGGGCATCGTCGCGCGATGGCTCGTGCTCCGCGGGACGTCGAACCGGGTCTCTTCCACGTCTACGCCCATTGCGTGTGGGCGGCCGACGCGTTCTTCCGCGACGACGAAGACCGAGTGGTGTTTCTCCGCGAGCTTGCGCGAGCGACCGCTCGAGTGAGTTGGAGATGCCTCGGGTATTGCGTCATGGGAACGCACTACCACCTCGTCTTGGACGTACCCGCCGGCGCGCTTCCGGTAGGGATGCACTCGCTCACTTCCGGTACGCGTCATACTTCAATGTCCGGCACGCGATGAAAGGGCACGTCCAAGGGAGGCGATACGGCGCGCGCCGGCTGATCGATGAGTCTGATCTGCTCGGCGCCTTCAAGTACGTCGCGCGCAATCCAGTCGAAGCCTTACTCTGCGAGAAGCCAGAGGATTGGCCGTGGAGCAGCTACGCAGCCACGATCGGGCTGGCGAAGCCGGCGTCGTTCGTCGATCCGGGGCCCGTTCTCCGTTGCTTCAACGATCCGCTCGAGCACGCCCGGGCGGCGTTACGTCGGCACGTCGCAGAGCCGTAACACTTCGATAACCGGGCCTGGCCCCGGACGTATCTGTGCCTCGGTTACGCGGTGCGCTTTTCGGCCACGGCGTTGAGGCGATTGCGGATCTCGTCCACGTCGGCGCCGAGGTCGTCGAGGCGCGGGAGTTGCGAGAGCGACTCGAGGCCGAAGACTCGTTCGAAGAGCGGGGTCGTGCGATAGCGGATCGCGCCGCCGGAGGCGTCGTCGCGGCCGGCTTCCGAGATCAGCCCGCGCTCCAGCAGTGACGCGACGGCGGAGTCTGCGGCGACGCCGCGGATGCGCGCGACGTCCGGACGCGTGCACGGCCCCAGGTACGCGACGATCGCGAGCGTCTCGAGCGCCGCCTGCGACAGGTTCCGCTGCGCCGGCTTCTCGATCATACGCGCGCACGCGTCGGCAGCCTCGCGCGACGCGCGGAACGCCCACCCGCCGGCGACGTGCTCGAGCACGATGCCGCTGCGTCCCTCCTGGTACCGCTCGGCGACGAGCCGCAGCCCGGTCTCGACACGCTCGACGTGGTCGTCCGCCGCCTCCGCGAGCTCTTGGACGGACAGGGGCGCTGAGGCGATGACGAGCAGCGCCTCGAGCGTGCGGGCGAGCTGGTCGAGCGGGTTGCCGGCAATCAGGCGGAGCGGACGTTCCATCCAGCGGTCCTTTCGTCTCGGTCGATTATCTCCTCCCCGGCCCGCGCCACGCGAATCGGCGCGAACGGGGCGGCCTGGTCGATCTGAATCTCGCCGGAGCGCCGCAGCTCCAACAACGCCAGGAACGCGACCGCCTGCTCGACGCGGGAGAGGCCGGCCACCTCCCCGTCGAAGTCGAAGCGCGTGCGGCGGCGCAACACCGCGCGGAACCGCTCGAGGAACTGCCCCACCGGCGGGAACCGCAGCGCCATGTGCGAGAGCGAGACCTGCGGCGGCTCGGTCGCAAGCATACGGATCACCTGCGCGAGCTTCTCCGGCTCCTGCGGTGCGAGCGGCGTCTCGACCTTCGGTGCGAGCGGCGCCGGGCCGAGCCGGAAGTACCGCTCGCCTTCGCTCTCGAGCCGCTCCCGCAGCCAGCCGGCGGCATCCTTCATCCGCCGGTACTCGGCGAGCCGGCGGGCGAGCTCCTCGGCTGCCGCTTCGGGCTCGAGCTCGGCGAGCTCCGCCGCCTCCTCGGGGAAGAGGCCGCGCGCCTTCAGCTCGAGGAGCGCGGAGATGAGGACGAGGAACTCGCCGCACGCCTCGAGGTCGAGCTCCTCCCGCTCGGCGAGCCGTTCGAGGAAGGCGGTGACGATGCCGGCGAGGTCGACGTCGCGGAGGTTGAGCTCCTCCTTGAGAACGAGTGCGAGCAGCAGGTCGAACGGCCCCTCGAACGCGTCGAGATCGAGCTCCAGTTCCCGGACGATCACAGCCCGGACCCTAGTTTCGTTACCGGACGCGGCCTTTGGGGACGGCCATGCGCGGC
>DASYFU010000150.1:0-15846 GCA_036498225.1 Gaiellaceae bacterium
CTGGAGCACCGACTGCACGGTGACGTCGTTCTCCGTCGCCGCTGCGAGCTGGTCGAGCGACGACTCCGCGTCGCGATACGAGCCGCGCGCCGCGCGCGCGACGAGCGCGAGCGCCTGGTCGGGAACCTGGATCTGCTCCTTGTCCGCGATCATGCGCAGTCGCTTGAGCAAGTCCTGCAGCCGCGGACGCTGGAACACGAACGTCTGGCAGCGTGAGCGCACGGTCGAGAGCACCTTTGACAGGTCGGTCGTGCAGAAGACGAAGACGAGGTGGGGCGGAGGCTCCTCGATCAGCTTCAGGAGCGCGTTCCATGCTGCATCCGTGAGCTGGTGCGCCTCGTCGAGGATGTAGATCTTGTAGCGGCCCTCGACCGGCTGCAGGACGACACGGTCGCGGATGTCGCGAATGTCGTCGATGCCGCGTTGCGACGCGGCGTCCATCTCGATCACGTCGAGCGACGTGCCGGCGGCGATCGCGAGGCACGCATGACACGTGCCGTCGGGCGTGATCGTCGGGCCGTGCGTGCAGTTGAGGCTCTTCGCGAGGATGCGCGCGAGCGAGGTCTTGCCCGTTCCCCGCGGCCCCGCGAATAGGTACGCCTGCCGCACCTGTCCGGACGTGATCGCGTTCTTCAGCGTCCGCACGACCGCCTCCTGCCCGACCACCTCGTCGAAGCTCTGCGGGCGGTATTTCCGGTACAGGGCGGCCATTGAACGATTCTATGGGCCGGGCTGCCCGCGCACCTGGGAGGAAATGCTTAGCGCTGCTTCCTTCCGGATCTGACGCGGTTCACATGCTCCCACTGCGCGGAGCCCGACCCGGACGGAGTGTAGCTTTGCCGCTCGTGGACGCCCGGCGCGCTCTCCTGACCGCCCTTTTCGACCACGCGCCGATGTTCCCGCCGGCGAGCATGTCGCTGCCGGACGCGCTCGCCGAGGACGAGCGGGCGCAGGCGAGCCCGGACGCGTGGCTCCTCGGCCGCTTCGTCGTCCCGGACGGCGTCGAGGTCGAGGGTCGCGAGCTCGCGATTGTCGGCGGCGGCAGCGAGCGCCAGGGGAACGACCTCTATATCGAGGGAGCCTCGAAGATCCGCTGCGGCGGCGCGCGCATCCCGCCCGTCGAGGAGCTCGCCGACTTCGTCCGCGGCTGCCGGGAGGACGATGTCGTCTTCAAGGCGACGGCGGGACTGCACCACGCCTATCCGACCGGTGCGGGCGAGCACGGCTTTCTCAACCTGCTCGCGGCGTGCGTCTTCGCCGACGAGGAGGACGCGCTGCGCGCTCCTCGCGGTTCGTTCGAGCTGGACGAAGAGTCGTTCCGCTGGAACGGCCGCGCCGCCGGGCCAGGCGAGCTCGAGCACGTGCGTGCGCATCTGCTGCACTCGATCGGGAGCTGCTCGTTCTTCGAGCCGGTCGGCGAGCTGCACGAGCTGGGGATCCTGTGACCGGGTTTGGCGCATTCGCCGAGGGCGGCCTCGCGTGGGCCGAGAACGGCGAAGTCGTCGACCTGCGCGGTCTCGGCGACGTGTTCGCGCAGCCGACGCTGAACGCGCTGATGGCCGAGGGGCCTTCGGCGTGGCGCGACGCGATCGCCGCCGCCCGCGCGCACGACGGCCCGCGCGTCGGCGACCCGCGCATGCGTCTCCCGTTCGACGTCGCCGACTACGTCGACTTCTACGCATCGCGCGAGCACGCCTCGAACCTCGGCCGCATGTTCCGCCCCGAGCAGGAGCCGCTGTTGCCGAACTGGCGCTGGCTGCCCGTCGGCTACCACGGCCGCGCCGGCACGGTCGCCGTGAGCGGCACCGACGTCGTCCGTCCCCGCGGCCAGCTGCGCGCCGGCGAGTTCGGTCCGTCGCAACGGCTGGACGTCGAGCTCGAGCTCGGCTTCGTCGTCGGCGTTCCTGCGTCACGGCCGCTGCGCACGGACGAGTTCGGCGACCACGTCTTCGGCGTCGTGCTCGTCAACGACTGGAGCGCGCGCGACATCCAAGCGTTCGAGTACGTCCCGCTCGGCCCGTTCCTCGGCAAGTCGTTCCTCACGTCCATCTCCGCGTGGGTGACGCCGCTCGCGCTGCTCGAGGAACGGCGCGTCGAGGCGCCCGAGCAGGACCCGCCGCCGATCCCGCACCTGGCCGGCGGAAACGACTGGGCGCTCGACCTCGGGCTGTCCATCGAGCTCAACGGCGAGACGATCTCGCGCGGCAACGCGCGCACCCTGTACTGGACGATGCCGCAGATGCTCGCGCACGTGACGTCGAACGGCGCCACGGTGCGCACGGGCGACCTGATGGGAACGGGGACGATCTCGGGCCCGGAGGCCGGCTCGGAGGGGTCGCTGATCGAGCTGTACGGCAACACGCGTTTCCTCGCCGACAGCGACGAGGTCGTCCTGCGCGCGGATCTACTGGGCGAGGTGCGCGGCCGCATCGTGCCGGGATAGGTTCCCGGTATGCGTCCAACGTTGTACGAGGTCGCGGGCGGCGACTCGGCGTTCCTCGCACTGGCGCAAGCGCATCACGCGCGCTGCCTCGCGGATCCGGAGCTCAACCATCCGTTCTCGCACGAGGACCAGCATCCCCAGCACGTCGAGCGGCTCGCCGCGTACTGGGGGGAGGTGCTCGGAGGTCCGCCGACGTACTCGCAGAGCTGTGGCGACGAGTCCTTCGTCCTCCATCTGCACGCCGGGCACGGAGACATGACGGATCTCGGCCGGCGGTTCGCCGATTGCTTCGCGTTGGCGATGGACGACGCCGGACTGCCGGATGACGCGGAGTTTCGCGCGGCGATGAACGCATACATGCGGTGGGCGGTAGACAACGTGCTCGCGGTCTCGCCCGAGGGCGCGGTCGTTCCAGCCGACGTGGCGATGCCGCGCTGGAGCTGGGACGGGCCTCAGGCCGCCGAGTAACCGTCGCGGCGCAGCAGCGTTCGCGCGAGCTCGGCGTTGTCGCCGCCCGAGACGAGGATGACGAGCACGCCGCCGTACTCGGGCGACACGTGGCGCAGCTCGAAGTCCTCGATGTTGATCCCGGCGGCGCCGAGCGTCTGCGTGATGCGCGCGAGCACGCCCGGCTTGTCGGGCACGCGCACACGGATGCGGTTCAGCATCTTCGCCTCGGTCTGATACGCGTACTCGAGCATGCGCGTGCGCGCGGAGGCGGAGTCGCCGATCCACTCCTCGATCGTGTCGCGCGAACCGTCGCGAAGCGCGCGCTCGACGTCGGCGAGCTCGCTGCCGAGCTCCGCGAGCGCTGCGGCGATGAGGTCGCCGTTGTCGACGAAGATGTCCGCCCACATGGCTGGATTCGCGCCGGCGACGCGCGTCATCTCGCGGAGCGAGGCACCCGCATAGCCGAGGGCGTCCTCGCCTGCGCGTGCGGCTGCGCGCATGAGCAGGTTCGCGAGCGCGTGCGGAAGATGACTCGTCACCGCGAGCAGCCGGTCGTGCTCCGCCGGGTCGAGGCGCACGGTGCGCGCGCCGAGCGCGGAGACGAATCGCTCGACGAGCTCGATCCGCTCTGCGTCCGCTGCCGGTGACGGCGTCAGGAACCAGATGGCGCCGTCGAAGAGGTCGGCGCTCGCGCGGCCGGGGCCGCCGGTCGCGCCGCCCGCGAGAGGATGCCCCGCGACGAAGCGCGGGTCCTCGACGGCGGCGAGCACGCGCTTCGTCGAGCCGACGTCGGTGACGGTCGCGCCGGGCGCCCCCACCAGCGCGTCGCGCACGGTCGTGACGACGGAGCCGACGGGGACCGACACGAGGACGAGCTCGGCCTCTGCGACCGCGTCCTGGAGCGACGACGCGCGCTCGACTGCGGACTCGCGCAGCGTGGCGGGGTCGGCGTCCCACCCGCGGACCGACGCGACGCCTGCGCGCCGGGCGGCGAGGGCGACGGACGTTCCGAGCAGCCCCGTGCCGACGATCGCGAGGCGCGAAACCGGCGCCGGCGTTCGCGGCGTCGCCGGCGCAGCCGTCCCACCGGTCCGCGACTCCTGCTTCATCACGTCGAGGACGGCGGAGAAGAGCGACCGCACGGCCTGCTCGCCGAGCGGCCCGTCGTTCGAGCGCACGAGCTCGTCGAGCAGCTCGGCCTCCCGGGCCGCGTCGATGAGCGGGGCGCCGGTCTCCTGCTTGTGCGCGCGCACGCGTCGCACGAGCTCGAGCCGCCGGTTGAGGGCGTCCAGCACCTCGCGGTCGACGGCCGCGATGTGCGCGCGCAGCTGGTTCAGGTCTGAGTCGTTCAGGCCGCTCAGTCTACGAGCAGAGCGAGCAGTGCCTTCTGCACGTGCAGACGGTTCTCCGCCTGCCGCCACACGGCCGACTGGCCGCCGTACAGCACGTCGCCTGAGATCTCCTCGCCGATGTGCGCGGGCAAGCAGTGGAGCACGACGGCGTCGTCGGCCGCGGCCGCGAGCAGGTTCGCGTCGATCGCGAAGCCGGCGAAGTCCTGCAGCCGCCGCTCGCGTTCGTCCTCTTCGCCCATGCTCGTCCACACGTCGGTGTAGAGCACCTGCGCGCCCGCGGCTGCCGCGTACGGATCGTCGGTCAGCGTGACGTCACCGCCGAATGCAACCGCGGCGCCGAGCGCGCCCGGGCCCGGCTCGTAGCCGCGCGGCGTCGCGCACACGACCTCGGCGCCGAGCGCCGAGCACGCGACGAGGAGCGACGCGCAGACGTTGTTGCCGTCGCCGACGTACGCGACGCGCACGCCGGCGAGGTCGCCGAACTGCTCGCGAATCGTGAGTGCGTCAGCGAGCGCCTGGCAGGGATGCTCGTCGTCGGTGAGCGCGTTGATCACCGGGATGGACGCGTGCGTGGCGAGCGTCTCCAGGTCGGCCTGCGACGCCCAGCGGACGGCGAGCCCGTCCAGGTAGCCGGAGAGGATGCGCGCGGTGTCCTCGAGCGACTCGCCGCGCGAGAGCTGCAGGTCGGAGGTGTTCAGCGTGACGGCGGAGCCGCCGAGCTGCTCCATCGCCACCGCGAAGGACACGCGCGTGCGCGTCGACGGCCGCGCGAAGAGGAGGCCGAGGGTGCGCCCGGAGAGGAGGCGGTGCTCGATGCCGTTCTTCTGCGCCGTCTTCATCTGCTCGGCGAGATCGAGCACGAGGCGGAGCTCGTATGCACTCCACGTCGTCAGCGTCGTCAGGTCGCGACCGACGAGCGCGCGCGTGGTATCGGCGAGCGAGCGTGCGGCCAGCCTCAGTCGTGCGTCGTTCAGCGCCGTCTTGACGCCGCTCGGGCCTGGCGCGGCGCGCGGGGCCGCGCGCTCGGGCGCGACGAACGTGCCACTGCGGACGGACGACGCGACTACCTCGTGCGCGTCGCGGAATGCCATTCCATCGCGGACGAGCGCCTCCGCGGCGTCGGTCGCGCGCAGCAGCGGGTCGCTCACCGCGGCCGCGAGCCGTTCATGGTTCAGCTCGAGGTCCGCGATCAGGACGCCGAGCGCCGCGAGCACGCCACGGACATCGCGCCGCGTCTGAAAGAGCGGCGTCTTGTCCTCCTGCAGGTCCTTGTCGTACGCGAGCGGCAGCCCCTTCACGACCGCGAGCAGGCCAGTGAGCCGGCCGATCGCCGTTCCCGCCTTGCCGCGCGCGAGCTCGGCGACGTCGGGATTGAGCTTCTGCGGCATCATCGACGAGCCCGTCGACGCGGACGGCGGCAGCGTGGCGAAGCCGAACTCGGATGTGCACCAGAGGACGATCTCCTCGCCGATGCGCGAGAGGTGCGTGAAGAGCACCGCCGACGCGTACAGGTAATCGAGCGCGAAGTCGCGGTCGGCGACGCCGTCGAGGGAGTTGCGCATCGCGTTCGCCGGAAGCGGAAGCTCGAGCGTCGAGCCTGCGAGCGCACCGGAGCCGAGGGGGCTCGGCTTCGCGGCCGCCGCCGCCGCCTCGAAGCGCGTCCGGTCGCGCTCGAGCATCTCGACCCACGCGTGGAGGTGGTGGCCGACCGTCACGGGCTGCGCACGCTGCAGGTGCGTGTAGCCGGGCAGCGGCGTCTCGGCTTCGCGCTCGGCGACGTCGAGGATCGTCTCCGTCAGGCGCGCGATCGCGGCCGAAGCCTCGGCGCTCGCGTCCTCGACGTACAGGCGGACCGCGGCCGCCACCTGGTCGTTGCGCGATCGGCCGGCATGGATCTTGCGGCCGACGGTGCCGAGCAGCCCCTCGATCGCCGAGTGCACGTCCTCGTACTCGCCCAGGTACGCGGCGCCCTCGTCCGCGATCGTTGCAAGGCGCGTCTCGACTTCGGCCAGCTCCGCGTCGTCGAGGATGCCGACCGCGTGCAGTCGCTGTGCATGCACGGCGGTGGCGGCGCAGTCGTACGGAAGCAGCTCGTCGTCGTCGGCGCGCAGGAACGCGTCGACGTCCGGGTCGAGCGCGACGCCGGTGCGTGCAGCCCAGAGCGTCATGCCGGCACCTCGAGCAGCGGGTGGCCGTGCTTCTCGAGGAACGTGCGCGTGTCGGCGATGTCGTTGTTCTTCAGCATGAGCTGTCCGATGCGATCGGCCGCGGTGAACGCGGTCGCGCTCCGCTCCATGCTCAGGCGCTCGGGGTCGTACGTGAGATCGCCGCGCGTCTCGAGAATCGTGTAGTCGTCGCCGCGCCGCAGCTCGATCGTCACCTCGCCGGTGACGGGCTTCGCGACGTAGCGCTGCAATGCGTCGCGCAGCATGAGCGCCTGCGGATCGAACCAGCGGCCTTCGTACAGGAGCCGGCCGAGGCGGCGGCCGTCGATCGCGTAGCGCTCGAGCGTCGCCTCGTTGTGGATCGCGGAGAGCAGCCGCTCGTACGCGATGTGCAGGAGCGCCATACCGGGCGCCTCGTAGATCCCGCGGCTCTTGGCCTCGATGATCCGGTTCTCGATCTGGTCGGACATACCGAGCCCGTGGCGCCCGCCGATTGCATTCATCTCGCGGATCACGTCGACGGGATCGCCGACGGGCGCGCCGTCCTCGAACGCGATCGTGACGATCTCGGGCTCGATCTCGACGGCGGCGTCCCAGTGCGCGACGCCCATGATCGGCGCGACGATGTGCATGCTCGTGTCGAGGTGCTCGAGATCCTTCGCCTCATGCGTCGAGCCGAGCATGTTCGCGTCGGTGGAGTACGCCTTCTCGACGGAGGCGCCGTGCGGCAGGCCGCGGTCCGCCAGCCACTCGCTCATCTCCTTGCGGCCTCCGAGCTCGTGGACGAACGCGGCGTCGAGCCACGGCTTGTAGATGCGCAGGTGCTCGTTCGCGAGCAGCCCGTAGCGGTAGAAGCGCTCGATGTCGTTGCCCTTGTACGTCGAGCCGTCGCCCCAGATCTCGACGCCGAGCTCCTGCATCGCGTGCACGAGCAGCGTGCCGGTGACGGCGCGTCCGAGCGGCGTCGTGTTGAAGTACGTCTTGCCGGCGCTGCGAATGTGGAAGGCGCCGCACTGCAGCGCCGCGATTCCCTCGCGCGCGAGCGCGTCCTTGCAGTCGACGAGCACCGCATCCTCGGCGCCGTAGCGGAGCGCGCGCTCCGGCACGGACGCGATGTCCGGCTCGTCCGGCTGGCCGAGGTCAGCGGTGAACGCGTACGGGACGGCGCCGCGCTCGCGCATCCACGCGAGCGCGCAGCACGTGTCGAGCCCGCCGGAGAACGCGATGCCGACGTTCTCGCCGATCGGGAGCGACGCGAGGATCAAGCGGCTCCCCGCAGCATGTGCGCGCGCACCTCGCCGGCGAGCTGCTTCCCGGTCGTGCCGTCGCGCGCGATGAGCAGGACGGTGTTCTCGCCGGCGATCGTCCCGACGATGCGCGGATGGCGCGCGACGTCGATCGCCTGCGCGAGCGGGCTCGCATATCCGTGGGGCGTGAGGACGACGACGAGGTTGCCGCTCGGCTCCACGTCGATCGCCCAGCGCGCGAACGCGGACGCGATCGCATCGACGCGATCCGCCTCCGCCGCCTCCGGCGGCGCGTAGACGAGGTGGCCACTCGCGTCGCGCACCTTGATCAGCCCGAGCTCGTGGATGTCGCGCGAGACGGTCGTCTGCACGACGTCGTGGCCGGCGGCGGCGAGCGCTTCGGCGAGCTCAGTCTGCGTCGAGACGGAATGCTCGCGCAGGATGCGCAGGATCGCGGCGTGGCGCTGCTGACGGTTCATGCGAGGACCTCCGTGAGGATGGAGAGGGCGTGATCGATCTCTGCCTCGCCGACGACGAGCGGCGGCGCGAGGCGAAGGACGTCGGAACCGGCGCTGAGGCACACGAGGCCGGCGTCGAGCGCGGCATCCACGACTTCTTGCGCAGGCCGGTCGAGCACGGCGCCGACGAGAAGGCCGTAGCCGCGCGCCTGCTGCACGGCGGGCAGCCCGGCGAGGCCTGCGAGCAGGCGCGCGCCGTTTGCGCGCACCGACGCGAGGAGCGCGTCGTCGACGGTCGAGCAGACTGCGACCGCCGCGGCGCACGAAACGGGGTTGCCGCCGAAGGTGGATCCGTGGTCGCCGGGAGCGAATCCGCGCGGCGCGTCGTCCCCGACGAGGAGGCAGCCGATCGGCAGCCCGTTCGCGAGCGCCTTTGCGAGCGTGACGAGGTGAGGCTTCGTCCCGAGCCGCTCGAACGCGAAGAACGTGCCCGTGCGCCCGACGCCCGTCTGCACCTCGTCGAACGCGAGCAGCGCGCCGAGCTCGTCCGCGAGCGTCGACGCGGCGGCGACGAACGCCGGGTCGAGCGGCACGACGCCGCCCTCGCCGAGCACCGGCTCGAGCAGGATGAGGCCGACGTCGTCGCCCGCGGCCGCATACAGCGACGGGATGTCGTTCGGCGTCGCGAAGCGCGCCGGGCCGAGCGGCTCGAACGCCGCACGCTTCGCCGGCTGCCCGGTGACGGCGAGCGAGCCGAGCGTGCGGCCGTGGAACGAGCCTTCGAGCGCGATGACCCCGGCCTTGCCGGTCGCCTTGCGCGCGTACTTGAGCGCGGCCTCGTTCGCCTCGGTGCCGGAGTTGCAGAAGAACGCCTGCGCGCCGCCGAACCGATCGGAGAGGAGCGCTGCGAGCTCGGCGGCAGGCTCCGTTCCGTACAGGTTCGACGCATGCCAGAGCTTGTCGAGCTGCGCGTGCGCGGCGGCGAGCGGCGCGGCGTGGCGGTGCCCGAGCGAGACGACCGCGATGCCCGCGGCGAAGTCGAGATAGCGGCGGCCGTCCGTCCCGGTCAGCCACACGCCGTCGCCTTCGACGAAGCCGACCTTCGTCTCCGGATACGTCGGCAGCAGATGTGTGTCGACGGCGACGCTCACGCGACCACCGCCGTCGCGCCGATGTCGGCGCGGAGACCGCTGCGCGCGGCGCGCGACGCTGCGAGGAGCTTCGGGACGATTCCGCCTTCGAACGCGCCGCCGCCGACGAGCGCCTCCGCCTCGGCGGCCGGAATGGAGTGCAGCAACCGGCCTTCGTGGAAGACGCCCGGCACGTCCGTGAGGAAGAGGATTCGCTGCGCGCCGAGGCCGACCGCGAGCGCGGTCGCCATCTCGTCGGCGTTCACGTTCAGCGGGCCGCGGGCGAGCGGCGACACGACCGGCACGCGTCCGGCCGCGAGCGCGGCGACGACGGCCGCGGGCCGCGACGGCACCGGCTGCCCGACGAGGCCGAGCTCCGGAACCTGCTCCGCCTCGAGCCCGACTTCGTCGCCCGCGAGCGGCAGCGCGTCCGCGCCGATGGCGGCGCAGACGGCGGCGTTGATCGCGACGAAGCTCTCGCGCACGACCTCGAGCCCTTCCGGTGTCGTCACGCGCCGTCCGTCCACGAACTTGACCTCGAGCCCACGGCGTTCCATCTCCTCGGAGATCTGGGGGCCGGCGCCGTGCACGACGCACACGGAATGGCCGAGCGTGCGCAGCTCGCGCACGACGTCGGCGGTGCCACCGATGGACGCGCCGCCGACCTTGAGGACGACGCTCACGAGCGGTACTCCGCGTTGATGCGCACGTAGTCGCACGAGAGATCCGTCGTGAGATACGACGCGACCCCGCCGCCGAGCGCGAGGTCGAGCTCGATGGCGCAATGGCCGTTCGTCAGAACGGGCTCGTCGCCGGACGGGACGCCGCGCACGAGCACGGGCACGCCATCGATGACGATGGACAAGAGGTCGGGATCGAGCTCCGCGTAGCCGCCGTTCACCTTCGCCGAGCCGGCGGCCGCGGCGATGCGGCCCCAGTTCGCGTCGTGGCCGTGCAGTGCGGTCTTCACGAGCGGGGAGGTGGCGACGCGCTCGGCGATCGCGCGCGCCTCGCCGTCGCTCGCCGCACCGCGTACCGCGATCTCGGCGAGCACAGTCGCGCCCTCGCCGTCGGCGACGATCTGCTTCGCCAGCTCGCCGCACACCGTGCGCAGCGCGAGTGCGAATGCCTCGTCGTCGCGCGCGCATTCGCTTGCGCCGTTCGCGAGCAGCAGCACGGTGTCGTTCGTCGAGCACTCGCCGTCGACGGAGATGGCGTTGAAGCTCGCGTCCACCGCGGGGCGGAGGAACTCGATCGCCTCGCCGGGCTCGAGCGGATAGTCGGTGGTGACGACCGCGAGCATCGTCGCGAGGTTGGGATGGATCATCCCGGAGCCCTTGGCCATGCCGCCGACGGTGAAGCCGGGGCCGTGCGCGACCGACTCCTTCGCGTGCGTGTCGGTGGTCATGATCGCGGCGGCTGCCGCGTCCCCGCCGTCCTCGTCCGTGACGATGCGCGTGATCCCCGAGAGCATGCGGTCGATGGGGAGCGGCTCGCCGATGACGCCGGTGGAGAGGACGAGCACCTGTTCCGCTTCGAGGCCGAGCTTCGCGGCCGCCGCCTGCGCGCTCACGCGTGCCGCGTCGACGCCTGCCGCGCCGGTGGCGGCGTTCGCGACACCGGAGTTCGCGACGATCGCCTGTGGCTGCGCCAGCTCGAGATGCTCGCGCGAGACGACGACGGGTGCGGCCTGGACGCGGTTCACGGTGAACATGCCCGCGCCCGTCGCCGGGACGAGGGACTGCACGAGCGCCAGGTCGAGCCGATTCTTCTTGCGGATGCCGCAGTGCACGGCGCCGGCGGCGAAGCCCTTCGCGGACGTGACGCTCATACGAGCACTCCAGTGAGGCGCAGGCCGGCGGTCTCGTCGAGGCCGAGCGCGAGGTTGGCGTTCTGCACGGCTTGGCCCGCCGCGCCCTTGCCGAGGTTGTCGAGCGCGCACACGACGATGGTCGTGCCGGTCGCTCCGTCCGGGAACACGCCGATCTCGGCTGCGTCGGTCCCCTGCACGCGCGCGAGCTCGGGCGTCGTCCCCTCGGGAAGGACGCGCACGACGTCGCTGTCGGCATACGCGTCCTCGAGCAGCGCGCGCGCGTCGGCATCCGTGTGCACGTAACAGGTCGCGAGCAGCCCGCGGCGCACGGGGAGGAGGTGCGGGACGAAGCAGACCGCGAAGCCGAGTTGCTGCGCGATCTCCGGCGCATGCCGGTGCGCGCCGACGGCGTACGGGGAGACGTTCTCGAGCACGAAGCCGGCGTGCGAGCTCGCCTTCAGCTCGCGTCCCGCGCCGGAGACGCCGGACTTCGCGTCGATGACGACGGTGGCCGGGTCGACCGAATCGGCGAGCGGCCCGAGCGCGAGCAGCGCAGCCGTCGCGTAACAGCCGGGATTGGCGATGAGATTCCCCTCCGGCGCGTAGAGCTCCGGGAGGCCGTAGCTCCACGCGCCGGGCGCGACCGCGTACCAGACGCGGGCGAGTTCTGGATCGGCGAGGCGATGCGCGCCGGACAGGTCGACGACGACGGCGCCCGCCGGCGGCTCGACGGCCGCCGCGCGCTTGTTGCCGAGACAGAGGAAGACGACGTCGGCGCCGGCCGCGAGTGCGTCCTCGTTGGGGACGAAGCGCGGCAGCGATCCGTTCAGCCTGACGTCGAGTGCGGCGGCGGATTCGCCCGCGAGCGAGTCGGAGCCGAGCGCCGCCACCTCGAGGTCGGGGTGGCGGAGAATGCGGTCGAGCGTCTCCTGGCCGGAGTAGCCCGAAGCCCCCAGAATCGCGACGGTCGCCATGACTGGAATATTATGCAATAAGACGCGTGTTATGCAAATCGCGGCCGTGGTCGCCCTCCTCGCCGTCCCGGCGGCATGGGCGGATGGGGACCCGGCCAGCGACGTCCTGCCGACGCTGGACGTGTTCCTGCCGAATCCCGCCCCTTCTGCGGCCGTTTCGGGCCCGTTGGCGAAGCTCGTCGCCTCCGCGAACAGGGGCGGGAACCGGCTGAAGGTGGCGGTGATCGCGAGCCGGACCGACCTCGGCTCGGTGCCGGTCCTCTTCGGCAAGCCGGCCGCATATGCGCGATTCCTCGGACTCGAGCTGCGGACGCTGTACGCCGGGGTGCTCGTCGTCGTCATGCCTGCCGGGATCGGCGTCTACGACGGCGGCCGGCCGACCGCGGCACAGGAGGCCGCGCTCCGGGGGCTCCCGGTCGAGCCGGGCGCGGACGGGCTTACACGCACGGCCGAGGCGGCGGCGCAGCGCCTGATCGGCGCGCATGCGCTGCGGTACGTCGACGTCCTGCCGCCGCAGGTGGTCGCGCTCGAGGGCGCCTCGATCCAGTACGCGGTCGCCGACGACAGCGGCCGGGCCGCGGTGACCGTTCAGGTCCTGAGCGGCGCGACGGTGCTCGCGACGATTCGCACACCGCTGAAGGCGGTGAACCCGAGCGCGGTCTACACGGCGGCGTGGCGGCGTCCGCGCAACGAGCCCCCGAAGCTCCGCTTCTGTGTGCGCGCGACCGACCCGAGCGGCAACCGGAGCTCTCCCTCCTGCGCCCGCATCAGTCGGTGATCGTCACCGGCGTGCCGAGCGGGAGCTCGTGCGCAAGGAGGGCGATCGCGCGGTTGGGGATGCGGATGCAGCCGTGGCTCGCGCTGCGCCCGATGCTGTTCGCTTCGTTGGTCCCGTGGATCCCGATCTGCCCGGGGCCGCCGCCGAAGCTGTAGAGCACGTGCGAATAGGCGGAGAGGCCGAACGCGTACGGGCCGTACTCGCCGTTCGGGTCGGGCTGCTTGAGCAGCTCGACGATGTAGTAGCGGCCCCTCGGCGTCGGCAGGGCGGTGCGTCCGACGGCGGCCGGGAACCGGGCGAGAACGCGCTCGCTCTTCCGCAGCACGAGCTGGTGTGCGCTGCGCCGGACCTCGAGGCTGTACGGGTTCCACGCGAGGCTGAGATCGCGATCGTTGATCCATCCGGTCGAGCCGTCGGGCCGAATCGGGAGATACACCTGCTCCCAGCCGTTTCCCCGCCGCTTCACCAGGAAGACGAGCGGCTCGCCGACCTTGTTCGGGTTGGCGAGATGGAGGAACGGCCGCCGCGCACTCGGCGATCGGTAGATCGGCACGTTCTTCGTCAGCGCCGACGCGACGATGCTCTCGTGCGCATGCGGCTTCGGCGCAGCCCGGTGGTGCGTTGGTTGCGTCGTCGCCGGTGGCGGGGCCGCGTGCCGGGTCGCACCGCAACCGGAGACGACGAGGGCCGCGATCAGCGGGAGGAGCCGGATCGCTCCGGCTCCTCCCCGCCGAGCCGACCCGCGCCTAGCCGGTGAAGGTCGCCGCCGCGCGCGCCGCATTGGCAGGCTTCGCTCCCGAGGTGACCGGCTTCGACAGCGCGTGACTCGAGCCGAGCACGCCGCTGGTCGCGGACGGGGTGGACGAGCTCCTGCTCGTGCCTGCGCGCGAGCCGGCCGTCGTGCCGACGGTGCCGCGCGTGGCCGTCGACGACGCCATGAGCGCCGTGCTCCCCGAGGCGGTCGAGGACGTGCCGCTCGGGCACTTCTTGTCGCTCGCGCCCTTGTAGGCGTGCACGTCGCGGCCGCAGATCTTGTGCGGCTGGCTGTTGCCGGGCCCGTAGATCGGCGTTCCCGCCGGCGCGCCCTTGCCGTTGGCGATCTGCGCGGCGGTCCTGCCGTTGCCGTAACGCTTGGACGAGTCGGACTTGCTCGACGTGCCCGACTGGCAGGTCGCCGAGCTGCCCTGGCCGCCGCCTGTCGTGCACGTCTGATCCTTGGACGTGGTGTTGCTCGGCTTGACCCCGGCTGACGTGTCCGAGGCCGTCGTAGCCTGGCCTGGCGGCGTCCCGTGCGGGTTCCCTGCGACCGCGACGCCGCAGAGAAGGCCGGCGACGAGCGCCGCGGCGGCAAGAGGCGCCGCCTTCCCTTTATTGAGCTCCATATTCGCGCCTCCCACTCGACTTTTCCATTTTGCAAGTGAGTGAACGGCGCGCCCCCGCAACCGGTTACGGGTTGACTTTGGGCGGGTTTTCGCGGGTCGTCAGCGACGAGCGCGGACGCGACGCAACAGGGTCGCGTACAGGTCGAGCCCTTCGCGGCTCAGGCGTGCTTCGGGCCCGGAGGCGATGGAAACGCGTTCGGGGACGACGCCCCAGATCGGCGTCTTCTGCTCCCGCCACCAGGCGATCGTGTCGTCGAGGTCGTTCGTGCCGAAGCGCGCGGAGACGATGACGACTCCGTGCGGCGTCTTGGCCGGAACGAGGTCGAGCGTCTCCAGAGCCGGTGAGAGCTCGACGCCCCCGGCTCGCGTCGGAACGACGACCGCATCGGCGGAGGCGATCGCGGCACCGAGCAGGCGGTGGTCGCCGGGCGGGGTGTCGATGACGACGACGGCGTCCCGCCGGGACATCGCACGGTTCAGCGTGCGCTCCGAGGGCGCCTCGACGACCTCGACGCCGTCGATCGGGCGCGCCTCGAGCCACTCGGCCGAGGAGCCCTGCCGGTCGGCGTCGACCAGGACGACCTCGCCGTTCGCGCGTTCGGCGGCGGCTGCGGCGAGATAGACGGCGGTCGTCGTCTTCCCGACGCCGCCCTTGATGCTTGCGACCGCGATGTTCATGCCTGGGCATCCTACGGTGTCCGAGGTTCGCAAAGCCACCCGTGCGGTACACCCCGTTGCCCGCATGAACGTCGCCGTCATCGCACATAGCGGAAAGTCCCTGGGAGACGGTCTCCCCGCGCTCCGGCGCGCACTCGCCTCGGAGGGGGTCGACGACCCGTTCTGGCGCGAGGTGCGGAAGAGCCGTAAGGCCCCCGCTCAGATTCGGCGGGCGCTCGAGCAGGGAGCCGAGCTCGTCTTCGTCTGGGGCGGCGACGGGATGGTGCAGCGAAGCGTCGACGTGCTCGCCGGTACGGGGGTCACCCTCGCGGTCATTCCCGCCGGCACGGCGAACCTGTTTGCCGCGAATCTCGGGATCCCCGAGGACATCGACGAGGCCGTTGCGATCGGCCTCCACGGAAAGCACCGTCTGCTCGACGTGGGGCGGTTCAACGGCGAGCGCTTCGCCGTGATGGCCGGCGTGGGCTTCGACGCCGCGATGATTCGCGATGCCGGCGACGGCGGCCTAAAGGAGCGGATCGGCCGGGCCGCGTACGTGCTGGCCGGTTCCGGGAACCTCCGCGCGAAGCCCTTCCAGGCCACGATCAAGGTCGACGGCGCGCCCTGGTACAAGGGTGACGCGAGCTGCATCCTGATCGGCAACGTCAGCAGGATCGTCGGCGGCGTACCGGCCTTCGCGGATGCGCGCCCCGACGACGGAGAGCTCGACGTCGGGGTCGTCACCGCAGAAGGGTTGCTCGAGTGGGGTCGCATGTTCGCCCGCGTGGCGCTGCAGAAGACGAGCACGTCGCCGTTCGTGCAGACGACGAGGGCGCGGTCGGTGAAGGTGAAGTTGAAGCAGAGAGTCCTGTACGAGCTCGACGGCGGTGCGAGGACGAAGGCGAAGTCGTTCACGGTGAAGGTCGAGCCGGATGCGCTTCAGGTGTGCGTACCCGCGGAGTGACGCGGCTCGTTGTCAGTCCGTGAGCGTGCAAGC
>DASYFU010000151.1:0-11139 GCA_036498225.1 Gaiellaceae bacterium
GAGCGCGTTCGTGACCTTGCCGAGCGCGTTGACGATCTGGTTGCCGAGCAGCACGAGGAGCGTGATGCACACGGCTGCGATCAGGGCGAGGATGATGCCGTACTCGGCCATTGCCTGACCGTCCTCGCGCTTGATGTTGTCCTTGACCCACTGGAACAGGAACGAAGCGACCATCTGAGTCTCCTTTTGCGGTTGTGTCTTCTTACGACCCGAACTGCGAAACGACTTCGTTGTAGAGATGGGCGGCTGTCGCACCGAGTGACGAAGCGGCGAAGATGACCACCGCTGCGATCAACCCGAGAATCACGGCGTACTCCGCGACCGCCTGCCCCTCTTCACGGAAGATGCGAGCGATTGAGCGATACCCTCGGCCCCCTTTCGAACAAGAACGACTGCGGCTATGACCGAATGCGTTGATGACCGCTATGAGAGGGGTCCGATGGGTTCTCTTTCGCCTTGTGTGCAAGATCACCCGAACGGGGTACGGTTCGGCACGAGCGATGTCTGAGCTGCGAACGTCAGACGGTCGGATCGTGTGTCACCGATGCGCGGTCGCTTCGACGCACTGGCTGCGCTTTGTCGGGTTGATGGGGCGCTCGTCGCTCGACGCGGACGAGGGCCTGCTCTTCCCGGGCACCGGCTCGATCCACATGTTCTTCATGCGGTTCCCGATCGACGCAATCTTTTGCGACCGCGACCTGCGGGTGGTCAAGGTGGTGCCCGGTCTCCGGCCGTGGCGGACCGCCGCCGCGCGTGGGGCGAAGATCGTCATCGAGCTCTCCGCGGGTGCCGCGTCCGGCATCAGCGTTGGCGACCGGCTCGTGCTCGACTCGGCTTGACCGATCCGCGTTCGGGCTGTTCACTGAAAAGCGGGGTCATGAGCACACGGGGGAACACGCTGCCGCTGCGCCGCCCGGTTGGCGCCACGAGGACGCCGGGTGTGTTCACGCGCTGGCTCGAACAGGACGGCCTGACGGTCACGGTCATCGCGCTCGACGCCGTGCTGCTCGCGGCGTTCGCGGCGGGGATGCTCGTGCAGGACAGCTGGCTGTCGTTCGTCGACGGTCGCCTCGTGGCACGCCACTGGCTCCCGCATGTGGACACCCTGACGCGGTGGACGCTCGGCAGGAGCTGGATCGACCAGCAATGGGCAGCGCACCTGCTGCTCTACGAGGTCGTCGCACACGCCGGCCTCGTCGTGGCGTTGGCGCTCGGAGTGGTGTGCGTGGTCTCGGCCCTCGTCATCGTGGCTGTCGCGGCGCGCAAGCTCGGAGCCTCATCGCCACGGACCGCAGTGGCGATGCTCGTCCCGCTCGTGGCTGCACCGTGGATGACGCAGCTGCGGGCCCAGAGCCTCGCGCTCCCGCTGTTCGCCGGCGTCTACGCGCTTCTCGTCCTCGATGCGCGACGACCGGGGAGGCGCGTGCTCTGGACCATTCCCCTGCTCGTGATCTGGGCGAACGTGCATGGGTCCGTCGCTCTCGGCGCAGGCCTCGTCGCCCTGCGCGGCGTCGAGCTGCTTCTGCGACGCACCGCACCGGTGCGCGGATTGGCGCTCGTGGTCTGCGCGCCGCTGGCGATGGTGGCGTCGCCCTACGGGTTCCGGCTCGTCGCCTACTACCGGCTGATGCTCTTCCACCCGCCGTTGGCGAGCTTCGTCCAGGAGTGGCACCCGGCGTACGTGTCCATCGTCACTGCAGGCTTCTTCCTCGCCGCCTTCCTCGTCTGTGCGGCGTGGGGCGCGCATCCGCGAGCGATCACGGCGTTCGAGGCGGTCGCGCTCGCGGTGCTCCTCGTCTCCGGCCTCCTCGCCGTGCGGAACGCGGTGTGGTTTGCCTTCGCGGCCGCAGTCGCATTGTCCCGCTTGCTCGACGCGGTGTGGCCGACGCGCATCGACGACTCGCCGTCGATCAGACGCATGAACCGACTCGTTGCGACCGTGGCTCTCGTCGCTGTCGCTGTGCTGTCGGCGGTTCAGGCGGTGCGGCTCCCCGCGGCCCTGCATCGCGCGTTCCCGCCGTCCGCAGCCGCGGCGGTCGCTTCGGCCGCGGGGCGCGACGGCGTCGTGCTTGCCGACGACGCGCACGCGGATTGGCTTCTCTGGGAACAGCCGTCGCTCGCCGGCCGCATCGCGTACGACGTCCGCTTCGAGCTCTTCGACAGGAGCGAGCTCGAGGAGCTCACGTTACTGAGAGCCGGATCGCATCCGATCTGGCGCAGCTGCGGCTCGACCGCGAGCGTCGTCACGTTCCCGAACGCGGCAGCCGAGCTGCCCCTATCCCGCGAAGGCGTGCTCGCGCCGGGATCGCGAACGCTCGTGCGCATCCCCGGTTTCGTCGCGATCCGTCAGCCCGTGCGACGCACAGCGGCGCGGTGCGCGCTCTGAGTATCGTTCCGCCATGAGCAGCTACGAGGTGGACATCAAGCCACTCTTCCGGGAACGCGACCGCGGGTCGATGAAGAGCCACTTCGATCTCTGGTCGTACGACGACGTCGTCGAGCACCAGGACGCAATCCTCGCGTCGGTCGCCGAGGGCGTCATGCCGTGCGACGGCCCGTGGCCGGCCGAGCAGGTGGATCTGTTCCGCAACTGGATCGCAGCAGGGAGCCCGCCGTAGCGCGCTCTCTGTAGTCGGGGCGCCGAGATTCGAACTCGGGACCTCCAGTCCCCCAGACTGGCGCGCTAACCAGGCTGCGCCACGCCCCGCGAGGGCCCCACGGTATCAGCGTCAGCCGCGGAGCAGGTTCCGCACGAAGAAGAGCATGTTCGCGGGGCGCTCGCCCAGGCGGCGCATGAGGTACGGGTACCACTCCGGCCCATACGGCGTGGCGACGAGCACCTTGTACCCACGCGCCGCGAGATCCTGCTGGAGGCGCGGGCGCACCCCGTACAGCATCTGGAACTCGAAGCGGTCGCGCGCGATGCCGCGCTCACCTGTGAAGCGGATGGCGTGCTCGATCAGCCGTTCGTCATGCGTCGCGATCGCCGTATAGCCGCCGCCGGAGAGCGAGGCCTCCATGAGCCGGACGTACGCGGCATCCACGTCCGCCTTGCTCGGATACGCGATCTCGTCCGGCTCGAGGTACGCACCCTTGACGAGGCGCAGGTTCGGATCGAGCGGCAGGAGCTCCGCCAGATCGTCCTCGCTTCGATACAGGTACGCCTGCAGCACCGTGCCGACGTTGTCGAAGCCGTCGGCGCGCAGCCTGCGGTAGATGCGCAGCGTCGGGTCGACGAACGCCGACTGCTCCATGTCGATGCGGAGGAAGCTCCCCAGGCTCTGCGCAAGCGCGACGAGCTGTCTCACGTTCGCGTACGCGACCTCCTCGTCGAGCTCGAGGCCGAGATGCGTGAGTTTCAGCGCGACGTTCGCGCGCAACCCCTCGGCGACGAGCCGCGAGATGATCTCCTCGTAGGCAGCGACGACGGCGCGCGCCTGGGCCTCGTCGCGCACGCCTTCGCCGAGCAACGTCGTGTTCGCCGCGAGGCCGCGGTCGTTCAGGCTGCGCAATACGGGGATGCACTGGTCGAGCGTCTCGCCCGCGACGAACCGCCCGGCGCCGAGCCGCATGCCGTGCTTCTGGACGACGCGCTGGACGCGCGGACTGTCGGCGGCGGCGAGGATCGCGCTGCGCATTGCGTGGTTGGCTCCCGCCGCGAGGCCCATTCGCATGGCGAGACTAAGCGATAGGCTCGCAATATGCGGGTGGAGGAGAAAGCGTCTTCCCATGACGTGCTGAGCGCCCGGGACCGCTACGTCCCGCGCGGCATCTCGGCCTCCGATCTCGTCGTCGCCCGCGCCTGGGGCGCGCGCATCTGGGACGCCGACGGCCGCGAGTACCTCGACTTCGCCGGCGGGATCGCGTGCCAGAACCTCGGCCATGGCCCGGCCGGCGTCGTGCGTGCCGTTCACGAGCAGGTCGACCGGTACCTCCACCAGTGCTTCATGGTCGGGATCTACGAGCCGTACGTCGAGGTCTGCCGCCGGCTGGACGACCTCTGGCCCGGCGACGCCGCGACGAAGTCGATCCTCGTCAACTCCGGCGCCGAGGCCATCGAGAACGCTGTGAAGATCGCGCGGACCGCGACCGGCCGCCCCGGCGTCGTCGTCTTCGACCGCGCGTTCCACGGCCGCACGACGCTGACGATGGCGATGACCTCGAAGCTCGTCTACAAGCAGGGCTTCGGCCCCCTCGCGCCCGCCGTGTATCGCGCGCCGGCGCCGTATCCCTATCGCGGCGTATCGACGGAGGACGCGCTCGAGGGCCTCGACTTCCTGTTCAAGCAGGACGTCGACCCAGGCGAGGTCGCGTGCATCGTCCTCGAGCCGGTGCAGGGCGAAGGCGGGTTCATCCCGATGCCGGCCGACTTCGTGCGCGGCCTGAAGGAGCGGTGCGAGCGCCACGGCATCCTCTACGTCGACGACGAGATCCAGTCCGGCTGCGGGCGCACCGGGACGCTGTGGGCGATCGAGCGCCTCGGCGTCGAGCCCGACATCCTCGTGGCGGGCAAGACGCTCGGCGGCGGGCTCCCGCTCGCGTCGGTCACGGGCAAGGCGTCGATCATGGACTCCGTCCACCCCGGCGGGCTCGGCGGCACTTTCGGCGGCAACCCCGTCGCGTGCGCCGCCGCTGCGGCTGTTCTCGACGAGCTCACCGCGCCCGGGTTCCGGGAGCGCGCTGAGCAGATCGCGACGCTGCTGCACAAGCGCCTCGACGAGATCGCGGAGAAGCAGGCGGCCATCGGCGAGGTTCGCGGCCTCGGCGCGATGCTGGCTCTCGAGCTCGTCGAGCGCAACGCTGCTGCAGCGAAGCGCGTTCTCGCTCGCGCGCGCGAGCGCGGCCTCGTCCTCCTCTCGTGCGGCCTGGACGGCAACGTCATCCGGCTGCTGCCCCCGCTGTCTGCGACCGACGACGAGCTGGAGCGCGGGCTGTCCATCCTGGAGGAATCGCTTGGCGACGCAGGCCCCGCGTAAAGCGGAGAGCGCCGCAGGCCAGGCCACCGCTCCAGCGGTTCGCCTCTCCGGCATACGGCGGGTGTACGGCGACGTGCGCGCCGTCGACGGCGTCGACCTCGACATCCCGCGCGGCGAGTTCTTCACCATGCTCGGCCCCTCCGGCTCGGGCAAGACGACGACGCTCCGCGTGATCGCCGGCTTCGAGCGGCCCGACGCGGGCCGCGTCGAGCTCGACGGCATCGACGTCACGCGCATCGCCCCCTCGGAGCGCGACGTCAACACGGTCTTCCAGGACTACGCGCTCTTCCCGCACATGTCGGTGCTCGAGAACGTCGAGTACGGGTTGCGTGTCCGCGGGATCGGCAAGCGCGAGCGCCGCGAGAAGGCACGCGACGTGCTCGAGCGCGTGCGTCTCCCCCACGTCGGCGAGCGGCGCCCCGCTGCGCTCTCGGGCGGGCAGCGCCAGCGCGTCGCGCTCGCGCGCGCGATCGTCAACTCACCGTCCGTCCTCCTGCTCGACGAGCCGCTCGGCGCGCTCGACCTCAAGCTGCGGCAGGAGATGCAGGTATTCCTCAAAGAGCTCCAGCGCGAGCTCGGCATCACGTTCGTCTACGTCACGCACGATCAGGAGGAGGCGCTCACGATGAGCGACCGCCTCGCAGTGTTCAACAACGGCCGCATCGAGCAGATCGGGACGCCGGCGGACGTCTACGAGCATCCGGAGACGGAGTTCGTCGCCGGATTCGTGGGTGTCTCCAACGTGCTCGAGCGGAATGGCAGGCGATTCACCATCCGGCCCGAGAAGATCGCGATGAGCGATGAGAGCGGCCCCGGCGAGCCCGGCGTCGTCAGCGACGTCGTCTACGTCGGCATGGTCACGCGCTACGCGGTCACCCTCGACGCCGGCGGCACGCTCGTCGTCGTCCAACAGAACCTCGAGACGTCCTCACAGCAGGCGCTCGAGGCTCGTGGCCGGCGCGTCCGCCTGTCCTGGCGGCCGGAGCACACCTACGAAATAGGCAAGGAGGGCGAGTGACCAGGATCAAGAGGGCTCACGTGCTCGTCGCCGCGATGGCGGCGGCACTGTGCGTACCCGCGGCGGGCATCAGCTCGGGCAACGGGCTTCCGACGTCGATCGGCAAGGGCGAGGGGCAGCTCAACCTGATCGCGTGGGAGGGCTACACCCAGCCGCAATGGGTGAAGCCGTTCGAGAAGGCGACGGGATGCCAGGTGAACGCGAAGTACGCCGGCTCGTCGGACGAGATGGTGACGCTCATGCGTCAGGGCGGCGGGTCGCAGTACGACGGCGTGTCCGCCTCGGGCGACGCAAGCCTACGCCTCATCTACGGGCACGACGTCCAGCCGGTGAATCCCAACCTGATCCCCGACTGGAAGAACTTCATTCCGGCGCTCAAGTCGCCGCCGCACAACACCGTCAACGGCGTGCACTACGGCATATCGCTGCAGTGGGGCCCGAACACGCTCCTCTACAACACGAAGCTCGTGAAGCCGGCGCCGACCAGCTGGTCGGTGATCTACAGCCCGAAGTACAAGGGCAAGGTCACGGTGCCGGACAACCCCATCCAGATCGCGGACGCGGCGCTCTACCTGTCGAAGTCGCAGCCGTCGCTCAAGATCACCGATCCGTACGAGCTGAACTCGACCCAGTTCAATGCGGCGATCAACCTGCTGAAGCAGCAGAAGCCGCTGATCAAGAAGTACTGGGCGCTCGCGTCGGACGAGATCGACCTGTTCAAGAACGGCGATGCGGTCGTCGGCGCGTCGTGGCCGTATCAGACGAACACGCTCATCGCGGCAAAGTCGCCGGTCAAGGACCTCATTCCCAAGGAGGGCGCGACCGGATGGGCCGACACGTGGATGATGTCGGCGCACGCGAAGCACCCGAACTGCATGTACAAGTGGATGGCGTGGGTTTCCACGCCGAAGGTGCAGGCGGAGCAGGCGATCTACTTCGGTGAGACGCCCGCGAACCCACTGGCCTGCCCGATCATGAACAAGCTCTCGCCGGGCTCGGCGGCGCAGTACCACTGCGGCGCCTCGGCCAAGTACTTCGACTCGATCCACTTCTGGAAGACGCCGGTTGCAGCGTGCGGCAACGGCCAGAACGACTGCATGGACTACACCAAGTGGCAGCAAGCCTGGACGCAGCTCAGGGGCTGAGCGGCAGACCGCCGGGCCGTCCTGCACGGACGGCCCGGCTCCGTCTCTCCGGGCTGTTCTGGCGGCACCCGTGGGCCAAGGCGCTTCTTCTCCTGGCTCCGCCGCTGCTTGCGTTCATCCTCGTCTACGTCGCGTCGCTCGTCGCGCTCTTCCTGTCGTCGTTCTGGACGATCAATCCGTTCACGACGGAGATCCAGCACATCTGGAACGTCGACAACTACAAGGCCCTGTGGGACTCGAGCGTGTTCCGCACGGTGACATTCCGGACGGTCGGGATCGCCGCCGCCGTCACGCTCACCGACGCGATCCTCGCGTTCCCGCTCGGCTACTTCATGGCGCGGATCGCCGGCGGCCGGTCGCGCGCCTTCATCTTCGTCGCGGTGCTGCTGCCGCTGTGGTCGAGCTACCTCGTGCGCGTCTACATCTGGCGGCTCATCCTCGACGACAAGGGCGTCCTCAACTGGACGCTGCACAAGACCGGGCTTCCCTCCGCCAACATCGGCTACTCGAACTACGCCGTGTGGCTCATCTTCACGTACGTCTGGCTCCCGTTCATGATCCTCCCCGTCTACAGCGCGCTCGAGCGCATCCCGGAGTCGTACGTCGAGGCGTCGCGCGACCTCGGCGCCGGCGCATGGACGACCTTCAGGCGCATCGTGTTGCCGCTCGCGCTACCCGGCGTCCTCGCCGGCTCGATCTTCACGTTCTCGCTGACGCTCGGCGACTACGTCACGCCGCTGCTCGCCGGCGGCGCGTCGTCGCAGTTCATCGGGAACGTCGTCTACAGCCAGATCGGCTCCGGTGACGTACCCTCGGCCGCGGCGTTCGCGGCAGTGCCGCTCGCCGTCATGGGCATCTATCTCCTGATCGCGCGCAAGCTCGGCGCCTTCGAGGCGTTGTAATGGAACAGCGCTCGACACGTATCGCGCTGGCGCTCTGGTCGACGCTCGTGATCCTGTTTCTCTGGATCCCGCTCGCGCTGATCATGCTCTACGCGTTCAACAAGTCGAACGTGCAGAGCTGGCCCATTCCGGCCTACACGACGCACTGGTTCCACGCGGCCTGGACGTCGGAGGTGAAACAGGCGCTTTGGCTGTCCGTCCGCGTCGGGCTCATCGCGACCGGCATCGCGCTCGTGCTCGGCTCGGCCGCCGCGTTCGGGGTCGACCGCTTTCGCTTCTTCGGGCGCGAGGCCGTGTCGTTCCTCCTCGTCCTGCCCATCGCGCTGCCGGGCATCGTCACCGGCATCGCGCTCAACTCGGCCTTCGTGACGGGCAACATCAACCTGTCGCTGTGGACGATCGTCGTCGGTCACGCGACCTTCTGCGTCGTCATCGTCTACAACAACGTGCTCGCGCGGCTGCGGCGCTCGTCGCCGTCACTCATCGAAGCGTCCCAGGATCTCGGCGCCGACGGCTGGCAGACGTTCCGCTTCGTCATCTGGCCCGTCCTCTCCACCGCGCTCGTCGCCGGCGGCCTGCTCGCGTTCGCCCTGTCCTTCGACGAGGTCATCGTCACGACCTTCACCGCGGGATCGCAGAACACGCTCCCGCTCCTCATCCTCGGCTACATCCGGCTCGGCCAGCAGCTCCCGGTCGTGAACGTGATCGCCTTCGCGATGATCGTCGTGACGTCCATCCCCGTGCTGCTGGCGCAGCGGCTGATGCGCGACACCGGGGTGCTGCGCCGCTCGGCGGGCATCAACGAAGCCGTACAGTCCACGGAGATCACCGCTGTCTAGGAGGCACACATGAGCGTCACCGCTGACACGTACAAGGCATTCATCGGCGGCGCGTTCGTCGACGCCGCCTCCGGCAAGACGATGGAGGTGATCAACCCGGCGACCGGCGAGGTCATCGCCGAGGTGCCCAGCTGCGGCGCGGAGGACGTCGACCGCGCCGTCGAGGCGGCGCAGAAAGCGCTGCCCGCGTGGCTCGACACGACGCCGAAGGAGCGCTCGGAGCTGCTGCACAAGCTCGCCGCCGTGCTCGAGGCCAACGCCGAGGAGCTCGCGCAGCTCGAGTCTCGCAACGTCGGCAAGCCGCTCATGGCCTCGCGCGACGAGATGCCGTTCTCGATCGACAACCTCCGCTTCTTCGCCGGCGCCGCGCGCCACCTCGAGGGGAAGTCGGCCGGCGAGTACATCGCCGGGTACACGTCGATCATCCGGCGCGAGCCGCTGGGGATCGTCGGCGGCATCTGCCCGTGGAACTACCCGCTGATGATGGCGATCTGGAAGATGGGGCCGGCGCTCGCCGCCGGCAACACGCAGATCCTCAAGCCGTCGGAACAGACGCCGCTGTCGCTGCTCCGCTTCGTGCAGCTCGCGCAGGACGTCCTCCCCGCCGGCGTGCTCAGCGTCGTGACCGGCGACGGCGTGCCCGCGGGCGAGCGCATCGTCAGTCATCCGGCCGTCCGCCTCGTCTCGCTCACTGGCGACGTGGCGACGGGCAAGCTCATCGCGAAGAACGCGGCCGACACGCTCAAGCGCGTGCATCTCGAGCTCGGCGGCAAGGCGCCGATGGTCGTCTTCGACGACGCCGACCCCGAAGCGGTCGCCGCAGGTATCCGTCTCGCCGGCTATTGGAACTCGGGTCAGGACTGCACGGCCGGCTCGCGCGTCATCGCCGGGCCGAAGATCTACGACAAGCTGCTCGAGGCGCTCGTCCCGCAGGTGGAGTCGCTCAAGGTCGGCGATCCGTTCGAGAGCGACGAGATCGAGATGGGCTCGGTCATCTCACAGGCGCAGCAGGAGCGCATCCTCGGCTTCCTCGACCGCGCCAAGACGGCGACCGTCCTCACCGGCGGCGGCTCGAACGGGAGTCGCGGCTTCTTCGTCGAGCCGACAGTCGTCGTCGACGTGAAGCAGACCGATGAGATCGTCCAGGACGAGGTGTTCGGCCCGGTCGTCACCGTGCAGCGCTTCGCCGACGACGACCAGGCGATCGCGTGGGCGAACGACGTTCGCTACGGCCTCGCCGCCTCCGTCTGGACGCGCGACGTCGGCCGCGCGATGAACGCCGTGCGTCGCATGCAGTTCGGCACGGTGTGGGTGAACGACCACTTGCTCCCGATCACCTCGGAGATGCCGCACGGCGGCTACAAGCAATCCGGCTACGGCAAGGACATGTCGATCTACTCCATGGAGGAGTACACGCAGATCAAGCACGCCGCCTTCAAGATCGACTAGGGACGGATCCGAGCCGCGTTAAGCGAGGCGGCGATACAGCCGGTCGATCAGCTCGGGCATCGCCTCGAGCCGCTCGGTGATCGCCCGCAGGCGGAACTCGCGAAAATGCTCCGGATCGACCTCGAGCGCGTCCGCGAGCGTGCGGACGACGTCGTTCGACGGGACCGGCCTGTTGCCGTGGACGAGATGGTTGAGATAGCCCGCGGACAGCCCGGTCTTCGCCGCGAGCTCGCGATATGTGACCCCGACCTCGTTCATCAGCGACTCGACCGTCGTGCCGAACGCGTCCTCGCTGAACCGTCGCTTCCGCGCCATCAGACTGTCTCCTTGCCGAGATCCGCCACGGCTAACCGCCGCTCCTCGCCGGTTGCACGGTCGCGAACGTCGACTTTGCCGTCCTCGAGGCTCTTCTTCCCCGCCGTTATGCGCACCGGGCAGCCGATCAGATCGGCATCGGCGAACTTCTCGCCCGCGCGCAGGTCGCGGTCGTCCAGGAGGACGTCCAGGCCCGCAGCGGCAAGTACGCGTGCGGCGTCGTCCGCGATCGCCTCCGCTCCGGGCAGCACGACGAGGTGCACGTCGTACGGCGCGACGGAGCGCGGCCATGCGATCCCGTTCTCATCGTTGTGCTGCTCGACGATCGCCGCCATGACGCGGCCCGGCCCGATGCCGTAGCTGCCGCCCAGCAGCGGCTTCTCCTTGCCGTCCTCGTCGAGGAACGTCGCCTCCAGCGGCTTCGAATAGAAGCTGCCGAAATTGAAGATGTGGCCGACCTCGACGGCTGTCTGGAAATGGAGATGCCCGCCGTCG
>DASYFU010000152.1:0-2060 GCA_036498225.1 Gaiellaceae bacterium
GGCCGCGTGATGGCGCGCCGCGACATGGGCAAGCTCGTCTTCATCGACCTCGTCGACCGCTCGGGCCGAGTCCAGCTGCTCTGCCCGGTCGAGCGCACAGGCGAGATCGACGTGCATCTCGGCGACGTCGTCGGCGTCACCGGCTCGCCCGCGAAGTCGCGCCGCGGTGAGCCGTCACTGCAGGTCGACGAGCTCGAGCTCCTCTCGCGCATCCGCACGCCGCTGCCGGACACCTTCCACGGCCTCACCGACGTCGAGCTCCGCTACCGCAAGCGCTACCTCGACCTGCTGATGAACGAGGAGACGCGCGCGGACGCGATCCTCCGCTCGCGGATGGTCGCGACGATCCGCCGCATCCTCGACGAGTGGGGGTTCGTCGAGGTCGAGACGCCGATCCTCCAGCCGCGCTACGGCGGCGCGTTCGCCGAGCCGTTCGTCACGCACTACAACGAGCTCGACGCCGACTACTACCTGCGCATCGCGACCGAGCTCTATCTCAAGCGCCTGATCGTCGGCGGGCTCGAGAAGGTCTACGAGATCGGCAAGGACTTCCGCAACGAGGGCGTCTCGTTCAAGCACAACCCCGAGTTCACGATGCTCGAGTGGTACGAGGCGTACGCGGACTACCAGGACACGATGGAGCGCATCGAGCAGCTCGTGTCGCGCACCGCGCAGGAGGTGCTCGGCACGACGAAGGTGACCTTCCGCGGCAATGAGATCGACTTCGCGCCGCCGTGGCGCCGGTTGAAGTTCGTCGACGCGCTCGAGGAACACGGGCTGTGGACGCGCGACGAGGCCGACCTCCGACGCCGCCTCGAGGAGCGGGGCGTGGACGTGTCGCACGACCCGACCTGGTCGAAGCTGATCGACCACGCGCACTCTCACTTCGTCGAGCCGTCGCTGATCCAGCCGACGATCCTCTACGACTACCCGATCGAGCTGTCGCCGTTCGCGCGCACGACGGAGGACGACCCGTCGATCGTCGAGCGCTTCGAGTACTTCGCCGGCGGGATCGAGCTCGGCAACGCATTTACCGAGATCAACGACGCGGAGGAGCAGGCGTCCCGCTTCGCGCTGCAGCAGGGCGAACGCGAGGCCGGCGACGTCGAGGCGGAAGAGGGCGATCCCGACTACGTCGAGGCGCTCTCGTACGGCATGCCGCCGACGGGCGGGATCGGCCTCGGGATCGACCGGCTCGCCATGCTCTTCACCGGGAACGACTCGATCCGCGACGTCGTGCTCTTCCCGGCGCTCCGCCAGCAGAACTAATCCGTTTCGCAACTCCTCGCGGCGGCGATCTGAAGGCATGCGCCGCCGGGGGACGCTCTGCCTGATCGCGGCCGCGTCGCTGCTCGCCGGTTGCGGCGGCTCGTCGTCGCGGCCCCTCGCAGCCGGCCTTCCGGCCGTCGTCGTGAGCTCACCGGAGGCGCCCGGTTGGGTCCGTCTTCTGCGCTCAGCCGGCTATGCGGCGCACACGGGCGATCTCGCTGCGCTTCTTGGACGAGCGAGCGGCGTCGTGCCGGGCGACGTTTCGCTGTCGCGCTCCGACCGTTCGCGCGTCGTGCACTGGGTCGCCCGGGGCGGACGCCTCGCGACTGCGAACGACGAGCTGCTGCACGACCTCGGGATCGACCGCTCCGGGCCGACGTCGGGCGCCGCGGTGGCGATGCAGGGTCTTCGTCAACCGGCGGAGTGGGCAGCCCCGCTCGTGGTGCGCCCGCTCGTAGGGTCGAAGCTCATCCCTCTCGCGAGGCTGGTGCCCGGCAGAGGGATCGTCATGGCAGGCGCCCCGTCGGGATCGGGCCGAGTCGTCGCGTTCGCCGTAGATCCTCTCGGTGGCGGCCGTGCGGGCTATGAGCTCCTGCCGGAGGACGCGTCACTCGTCGGTGCATGGCTCCGCGCCCCGCCCGGGCCGACGGCGCGCGGCGCAGAGATTTTTGTCGACCCCGGCGGCCTTCGCAGTGGACTTGCCTCCGACCCGACTCGGATCGCGGGCGCTCTCGCAGCAGCCGGCGCGCGCGTTGCCGAGATCGCAGGTTGGAATTACGACTTCAACGATC
>DASYFU010000153.1:0-2235 GCA_036498225.1 Gaiellaceae bacterium
GGCGGAGGCTCGTGCCGTGCGCGAGGCGCTGCGCGAGCTCTTACGGGCCAACAACGGCGCGGCCGTCGACGCGGCCTCGGCCGCGGCGACGCTCGACGCCGCCGGCAGGCGCGCGGGCCTCACCGTCCGCTTCGACACCGGCACGATCCGGCTCGCGCCCGGCCGGCGCGGCGTGCAGGGCGCGCTGGGCGCGGTGCTGGCCGGGGTCGCCGAGGCGATGGCCGACGGGTCGTGGCACCGTCTCAAGGCGTGCCGCTCCGACACGTGCCGCTGGGCGTTCGTCGACAACGCGCGCAACCGCTCGCGGCAGTGGTGCTCGATGAGCGTGTGCGGCAACCGGCAGAAGGCGAGGACATTCAGGGCGCAGCACGTTGCGTAAAGGCTTCAAGATCGTCATGCCGCTCGTTCCTGCGGCGTTCGCGCTCGGCGCGTCGTTCGGCGTGCTCGCGCGCGCGTCGCATTTCGGCGCCACAGCAGCCGTCGTCATGTCCGCCACGACCTTTGCCGGATCTGCGCAGGTCGCTTCCGCGTCCGTGCTCGGCGCAGGCGGGGGCATCGTCGCGGCGGTCGTCGCCGCATTACTTCTGAACGTGCGTTACGCGCCGATCGGAATCACGGTCGCGCACGCGTTCCGCGGTCGCGCGCCCCGGCGTTTCGCGGAGGCGCAGCTCGTGGTCGACGAATCGTGGGCGCTCGCAGGCGGCGGCACGCCGCGCTTCGACTACCACGTCATGCTCGGTGTCGGAATCGGGATCTGGGTCGCGTGGGTCGGCGGAACTGCCGTCGGCGCGCTGCTCGGCGGCGTCGTGCACGACCCGTCGGCGTTCGGGCTCGACGGGGCGTTCGCTGCGCTCTTCCTCGCGTTGCTCGTTTCGCAGCTCACGAGCCGGCGCGCCGTCGTCGCCGCTGCGGGCGGCGCTGCGATCGCGGCGGTGCTGACGCCGTTCACGCCGCCGGGCATCCCGATCATCGCCGCGACCGTCGCCGTGCTCGCCGGGTGGAGGCGCACGTGAGCGCCGCCTGGGCGACCGTCGTCGCGGTCGGGGCGGGCACGTTCGCGCTGAAGGCGGTCGGCCCCGTCGGTGTCGCGGACCGGCAGCTCCCGCGGCGCATCGCCGACCTGCTCGCGATGGTCGGCCCCGCGATCCTCGCGGCGCTCGTCGTCAGCGAGACGTTCGCGCACGGACGGTCGCTCGTCGTCGACGCGCGCATCGCCGGCGTCGGCGTCGGGGCGGTCGCTGCTGTGCTGCGCGCGCCGTTCTGGGTCGTCGTGCTGCTCGGCGCGACGGCGACTGCCGTCGTGCGCTTGCTGTCCTAGTCGAACCGCGCGAGCAGCTCGTCCGGCGGCAGCTCAGCGAGCGAGTCGAGCAGCAGGTCCGTGGTCTCGCCGAGGCCGAGGTCGCGCGTCACCGAGTTCGGGATGCCGACGACGAAGATCCCCGCGGCCTTCGCCGCGCGCGCGCCGTTCGGCGAGTCCTCGAACGCGACGGCTTCGCCGGCGGAGACACCGAGCAGCTCGAGCGCCTCGAGATAGAGCGTCGGCCGCGGCTTCGCGCGCTCGGCGTCGTGGTCGGCGGTGAGGATCGCGTCCCAGCCCACCGCACGCTCGAGTCGCTTCAGGTGCATGTCGATCCACCGGCGCGACGAGCTGGAGACGATCGCGCGCTTGAGGCCGTGCCGGTCTGCGGCCGCGAAGTACTCGGAGATCCCGGGCCGCAGTCCTTCCGCCTCGAGCAGCGTGAGCTCGTGCGCGTAGCGCCGCTCGTTCAGCGCCTCGCGCTCGAGCGGCTCGCCGACGAGCTCCTCGAGGTGCGCCATCGGGTCGAACGGGGCGTGCGTCGTGCCGACGACCGTCGCCCACAGCTCCGGCGGCAGCTCGTGGCCGTGGGCTTGGTAGAGCAGCTCCCAGCCCGCGCGCGAGGCGAGCTCGGTGTCGAGGATCAGTCCGTCGAAGTCGAAGAGGAGGGCGCGCACGGCCATCGCCGGTGCAGAGTACGGACGTGGCGATTCTCGGCGTCGACGTCGGCGGGACCTTCACCGACGCGGTGCTCGTCGACGAGGGCCGTATTCGGACGGCCAAGGTGCCGACCGCGAAGCGGCAGGAAGAGTCGGTGCTCGCGGCTGCGCGGACAGTCGGAGCCGACGCGGCCGAGGTCGAGCGGTTCGCACACGGGACGACCGTCGCGACCAACGCGCTCCTCGAGCGTCGGGGCGCCAGGACGGCGTATGTCGGCA
>DASYFU010000154.1:0-1869 GCA_036498225.1 Gaiellaceae bacterium
GAGCGCGATCTGGTCGCTGATGCCTTCGACGAGGACGACGGCCATCCCCGGACGCTAGCCTGAGGACGTGACCGGCGCATACCTGCTCAACCTCGGGGAGCTGCCCTACCGCGAGGCGTGGGAGCTGCAGCGCTCGCTCGCGGGCGCGGTGTCGCAGGGCGCGATTCCCGACACGGTCGTCTTTCTCGAGCATCCGCCGGTCATCACGCTCGGTCGCCGCACCGACGAGGACGCGGAGCTGCACATCCCCGGGGACGCGGACATCGAGGTCGTCGAGACGAACCGGGGCGGCAAGTCGACGTTCCACGGGCCGGGACAGCTCGTGTGCTACCCGATCCTCGACCTGAAGCGCCACGGGCGCGACGTGAAGCAGTACGTCCGCAACCTCGAACAGGCGCTGATCGAGACGGTCGTTCCGTTCGGTCTCACGGCGGAGCGGATCGACGGCCTGACCGGCGTGTGGCTCACGTCGCCGCCGCGGAAGCTCGCGTCGATTGGCGTGCACGTGTCACGCTGGCTGACGACGCACGGCTACGCGCTGAACGTCGATCTCGACCCCGCCCCGTTCACCGACTGGATCACTGCATGCGGACTCGAGGACGCGACGTTCACGACGATCGCGCGCGAGGCGGGACGGCCCGTGACCGTGGACGAGGTGCGGCCGCATGCGGTGGCCGGGCTCTCGGAGGTCTTCGGCCTCGAGCTCGAGGAGCTGCCGGCCGAGGACGGCGCCGGGCTCTGGGCGCAGCCGGTGCACGGCGAGCTCGCCTCCCGCTAGCGACTCGTCAGCGGCCGGCGGGCGGGCGGAGGCCGTCGAGGATCACGTCCGGGAACTGGCTCGCGGCCGGGATGAGCGCGAGCACGTCGTCGACCTTCACGTCGCGCCGCACCTCGCCCCGAAGCTGGGCCTTGCGGACAAGCTTCTGAACCGCCTCCCGCAGCGCTCCGATCTGTTGCGTGTGGCGGCACTTGGTCATCGCGTCGAGCAGCCCGCGGTTCTCTGCGTACGACTCAGCCGCCACGCGGATGAAGCGCTCGAAGCCGCCCGGCTCGCGTCGCCCTTCCTCCGCAACCGCGGTGAGCACGGTGACGTGCGCGTCGATCACCGCCGCGATGAGGGCCTCCTTCGTGGGGAAGCGCCGGAACACGGTGCCGTGCCCGACGCCCGCACGTCGCGCGATCTCGTCGACGCTCGCGTTCACCCCGCTCTCGGCGAAGCACTCGGTCGCCGCGACGAGGACGCGGTCGAGGTTGCGCTGCGCGTCGGCGCGGAGGGTCGACATCAGACGTTGGCCGCCACCGGGCTGGGTGCCCCCGACGCCGCCTTCTCGATCTTCTCGACGTCGCGCTTGCGCAGCAGCGAGAGCATGACCACGAGCGCGCCCGCAACGAACGCCGCGGCTCCCGCGAATGCGTAGTGGAAGCCGTGGACGAGCTGCGCCGGCGATCCGCCGTGCGTGCGGCCCGCGGCGATCGTCGAGAGGATCGCAAGGCCGAGTGCACCGCCGATCTGCTGCGACGTGTTGAACAAGCCGGACGCCAGACCCTGATCTTCGTCGGCGAGGCCCGTGGTCGCAACGAGCGTCAACGGCATGAACACCGCGCCCATGCCGAGCGAGGCGAGGCCCATCGCGGGCAGCACGTCGGTCAGGTACGAGCCGTCGACCGGCATGCGTGCAAAGAGCAGCATGCCGGCGATCGTCAGCAGCATCCCGACCGATGCGACCGGCCGCACGCCGATGCGCGGGGCGAGCGCCGACGCGATGCCGGCCGAGATCATGATCCCGGCTGTGAACGGCAGGAACGCGAGGCCGGCCTTCAGCGGATGATAGCCGAGCACGCGCTGGACGTACAGCGTGTTGAAGAAGA
>DASYFU010000155.1:0-2842 GCA_036498225.1 Gaiellaceae bacterium
GAAGCCGGCGGAGCATGGTCAGACCGTCTTGCCGCCGATCATCCAGGTCGGCCCCTGCGTGCCGACCGGATGCGTGTCCGAGAGGACGCGCACTACGCGCACCTCGCCGGGGATGCCTGCCTCGTCCAGTCGCGTGAGACAGCGCCGCACCATGCCGGACGATGCGCCGTAGCCGAAGGTGTTCGCAACGCGGAAGCGGAAGCCGGGCTTGCCGACGCCGTTCTGGAACGGATTGAGCGGCGCGGTGAGCAGCGCGGCCCGATCGACGTGGTCGCTCGAGGTCAGCTCGAGCTCGCACAGGAGGTCGCTCCAGTCGGACGGCAGTGTCCCGAGCACGACGTCCCATTCGGCCGCGAGCGTTGACGGCACGACGGCGCGTTCGGGCGGTGCGTCGTCGGTCGAGACGAGCGACAACGTTCCTTCGACACCGTCTGCGTCGATTCGTCGCAGCATCCGTCGGATCGCTTCGGGTCCGATCGCGCCCAGGCGCTCGACATAGAAGCGGATCTCGCGTCCCGACCGTCCCGGTCCGGCAGGCCCGAGCAGCGCGAGCGCGCGCTCCGCGCGCGACTCGTCGTCGATGGTGAGCAGGATCCGCGCGTCCTTCCACCTCGGATCCAGACCCTGTTCGATCGCGTTCCACTGGTCGACGAGTGCCATCGAACGAACCATAAACTGCGCGCCGTGGCAAAGGTTGCCGAGACCAAGACGTCGCTCGCGAAGGGCGATCTTCGCGACGTTCTGCGCGAGATGCTGCTCATCCGCCGCTTCGAGGAGAAGGTGGAGGAGCGCTTTCGCGCCGGCGAACTCCCCGGCTTCCTCCACGTCGCCATCGGCCAGGAGGCGTGCGCCGTCGGCGTCTGCCGCGCGCTCGAGGACGGCGACATCATCGCCTCGACGCACCGCGCGCACGGGCACACGCTCGCGAAGGGGACGCATCCGAACGAGCTGATGGCGGAGCTATACGGCAAGGCCGAGGGGTGCTCGCACGGCTACGGCGGGTCAATGCACCTGTACGACGTCGAGCGCGGGAACATGGGCGCGAACGCCGTCATCGGCGGCGGTCTCCCGCACGTCACCGGCGCTGCGCTCGCGTTCCAGATGCGCGGCGAGCCGCGCGTCGCGCTCGCGTTCTTCGGCGACGGCGCGACGAACATCGGGACGTTCCACGAATCGCTCAACCTCGCGCAGCTCTGGAAGGTGCCCGCCGTGTTCGTGCTCGAAGACAACCATTGGGCGGAGTCGACGCCGGAATCGCAGCATTCGCCGATCCGCGATCTGTCCGAGCGGGCGAAGGCGTTCGGGATGAACGCGCTGAAGGCGGACGGCCAGGACGTCGAGGCCGTGTACAAGACCGCGCGCCAGGCGCTCGAGTACGCGCGCTCCGGCAAGGGGCCGGTGTTCGTACACCTCGACTGTGTGCGGCTGCACGGCCACTACATCGGCGACCCGCAGGTCTACCGCGACAAGGACGAGGCGAAGAAACTCGCCGAGACGCGCGACCCGATCACGCTGCTGCGCGCGAAGCTCGACCTCGGCGACGACGAGTTCGACGAGATGGACACCGAGGTGACGGAGATCGTCGAGGCGTCCGTCGAGTTCGCGAAAAACGGGACGGATCCGGCCCCCGAAGATGCAATGAAGAACATCTATGCCTGAGCTGAGCTACCGCGAAGCCGTCCGCGACGCACTGTCCACGGCGATGCGCCAGGACGACGGCGTCTTCATCATGGGCGAGGACATCGCCGAGATGGGCGGCTCGATGGGCGTCACGAGCGGGATGCTCGAGGAGTTCGGCCCCGAACGCGTCCGCAACACGCCGATCTCCGAGATGGCGCTCGCCGGCACGGCCATCGGCGCCGCGATGCAGGGAATGCGCCCCGTCGCGGAGATCATGTACGAGGACTTCATGACGCTCGCCGCGGAGCAGGTCGTGAATCAGGCCGCGAAGATCCGCTACATGTCGGGCGGGCAGCTCACCGTCCCGGTCGTCTTTCGCACGCAGGGCGGCGCCGGCTGGTCGCCGGGCGCGCAGCATGCGCAGCAGCTCGAGGCGTGGTTCGTGCACATCCCCGGGCTCAAGGTCGTGTTCGCCTCGACGCCGGAGGACGTGCGCGGGCTCCTGTGGTCGTCCATCTACGACGACAACCCGGTCGTCTTCTTCGAGCACCGCACGCTCTACGGGATCAAGGGCGACGTCCCCGAGAAGATCGAGCCGATCCCGATCGGGAAGGCGCGCGTCCATCGCGAGGGCGAGGACGTGACCGTCGTCGCGACGGGCCGCCTCGTGCACGAGTCGCTGCAGGCGGCCGAGGAGGCGGAGAAGCAGGGCGTCTCCGTCGAGGTCGTCGACCCGCGCACGCTGCAGCCGCTCGACGAGGAGACGATCGTCACATCCGTGAAGAAGACGAACCGCGCGGTCGTCGCGCACGAGGCCGTCACGCGCATGGGATTCGGCGCGGAGGTCGCGTCCGTCATCCAGTACCAGGCGTTCGACTGGCTGGACGCGCCGGTCGAGCGCGTCGGCGCGAAGTTCGCGCCGCTGCCGTTCGCGCCGGTGATGGAGCAGTTCGTCGTCCCGCACGCCGACGACGTGCTCGCCGCGATCATGAGAACCGTCGGCCGTGGCGACTGAGGTCAAGCTTCCGCGCCTGGGTCAGGGCATGGAGTCGGGGACGATCGTCCGCTGGCTCAAGTCCGAGGGCGAGCAGGTTGCAAAGGGCGAGCCGCTCTACGAGCTCGACACCGACAAGGTGACGCAGGAGGTCGAGGCCGAGGCAAGCGGCGTCCTCCTGAAGATCGCGATCCCCGAAGGCGAAGTGGAAGTGGGACGGACGATCGG
>DASYFU010000156.1:0-4721 GCA_036498225.1 Gaiellaceae bacterium
GCTTCCGCTCCGCCTCGCCGCAATGTGGGCAGACAGGGCCGTTCGGCCAGTGGATCGACTCAAGAAAGTCAGCGGCAGCAATCGGGTTCTGGAACTTCTCGTCGTAGACCCCGAGGCTCAGTTCGGTCTCCATAGCCCGCATTTTCCCACGAACTCGTGGGTTTGTCAAGTATATAATTCCGAGGCCAGCTTATCTTTGCCTTCTCATCCAAGAGCACTAGCATCGACTCGTGACCGAGGACACCCTGGTCCGCGGCTACCGGGATCTCGCGCGCGAAACGCCGGCCCGGCCGCGCGATGTCCTTCTCCGCGCGCTCGACGTCGTCCTCTCGGCGCTCTTCCTCGTCGTCACGCTTCCGGTCGCGCTCGTGATCGCGCTCATCCTGCTCGCGACGAGCGGCCGCCCGATCTTCTACCGCGGCGAGCGCGTCGGCCGCGGCGGGCACGTGTTCCTCATGCTGAAGTTCCGGACGCTGAAGCGCGACGCCGAGCTGCGCCTCGGTCCGTACCTCGGCGAGGAGCTCGTGCGCCGCACCGAGGAGGAGTTCGCGCCGCTCGGCAAGCGGTTGAAGGCGACGCAGCTGGACGAGATCCCGCAGTTCTGGAACGTCCTGCACGGCGACATGAGCCTCGTCGGCCCGCGCCCGATTCGCCCCGTCTTCTTCGAAGAGCTCGCGCACGAGCTCCCCGCGTACTGGCAGCGGCTCGTCGTCCGCCCCGGCCTCACCGGCCTCGCGCAGGTGCGGCGCGGCTACGAGACGTCGATGGCGGAAAAGCTCGCGCACGACCTGGAGTGGATCGCCGACCGCTCGGTGCGCCTCTACCTGCGCACGGTCTTCGCCACCGGCTGGCGCGTGCTGAAGCAGTCGGTGCGGGGGTTCACATCTCGCGCCGATTGAGAATCGCCGCGTTCGCGGTCGCGCTCCTCTTCATCGGCATCGGCGTGTGGAAGGTGACGCACGCGTCGCATCCGGCGCTGCCGCTCATCGTCGGCGTGGACGACGACACGCTCAAGTGGACGGCGTTCCCGCTCACCGTCGTGCGACGGCAGCAGTCGTTCGGCGCAGACGCCGTGCGCGTGTGGGTGCCGTGGCGCGGCGAGATCAGGCCGACGGCCGTGCGCCGCGTCGAGCTCTCGCGCGCGGAGACGGCCGCGCGGACGACGGACGTCGTGCTCGCCGTGTTCGGCTTCGGCGCCTGGACGCCGACGGCCGCGTGGCAGCAGCGGCGCTTCTGCGGGTACGCGCAGGCGGCGCTCACTCTCGTGCCTGATGCACGCGCGGTCGTGGTCTGGAACGAGGCGAACTCACGCACGTACTGGCGCGGCACGCCGGCGCAGTACGAGTCGCTGCTCGCGCGCTGCTACGACGCGCTCCACTCGAAGCGCGTGCAGGTGCTCGACTCGACCGCGTCCGCGCACAACCCGATCAGGTTCATCGACGCACTCGCCGCCGCGTATCGCGCGAGCGGCCGCACACGCCCGCTCGTGGACGCGTTCGGCCACAACCCGTATCCGCTGACGCCGACCGAGCCACCGACGACCGTCCATCGCGGCGACTTCGTCGGGGAGGCCGATTACCCGCGGCTCGTCGCCGCGCTCAGCGCGTTCGGGCGCTCGCCTTCGATCTGGTACCTCGAGGACGGCTTCCAGACGACGAAGATCTCGCCGGCGCAGCAAGCGCGCGACGTCACGTCCGCGATCGACATGGCCGCGTGCCAGCCGGACGTGCGCGCGTTCTTCAACTTCGAGCTCGTGGACGAGACGCGGACTGCCGGCTGGCACTCGGGCCTGATCTGGCGCGGCGGGCGCGTGAAGCCCGCGGCGGCGGCGTTCGCGCACGCTCCGCGCCGCTGCCACACCTAGAGTTCGGCCCCATGTGCGGGATCTGTGGAATGGCGGGCGCTCCCGATCGCGCACGCCTCGAGGCGATGAGCGCGATGCTCGAGAATCGCGGGCCCGACGCGTCGGGCGAGTACGTCGAAGGGCCGGTCGCGCTCGCCTCGCGCCGCCTGTCGATCATCGACCTCGCCGGCGGCGACCAGCCGATCTTCAACGAGGACGGAAGCTGCGTCGTCGTCCAGAACGGCGAGATCTACAACCACCCGGAGCTCATGCACGAGCTGCGGCGCGACGGGCACGAGTACCGCACGCACTCCGACACCGAGACGCTCGTCCACCTGTACGAGCAGCACGGGCTCGATTTCGCGCGCCGGCTGCGCGGGATGTTCGCGATCGCGATCTGGGACGACCGCCTCCGCCGTCTCGTGCTCGCGCGCGACAGCTACGGGATCAAGCCGCTCTACTACCGCGCCGTCAACGGCACGCTCGAGTTTGCCTCCGAGGTGCGCGCGCTGCCGCGCGGCGAGATCGACCTCGACGCGCTCGAGGCGTTCCTCGCCTTCAACTCCATCCCGTCGCCGTACTCGATCTTCCGCGACGTGCGCAAGCTGCCCGCCGGGCACCTGCTCGTGTGGGAGGAGAGCGGCGAGATCACCATCGAGCGCTTCGCGCATCCGGCTCCCGTGCAGGAGGGCGAGCTGCGCGACGAGGACGAGGCCGAGCTCGTCGAGGAGCTGCGCGCACGGATGCGCGACTCCGTCCGTGCGCACCTGCTCGCCGACGTGCCGGTGGGCGTCCTCCTCTCCGGCGGCGTCGACTCGTCGCTCCTCGCGGCGCTCGCTGCGCAGGAGACCTCCGAGCCCGTGCACACGTTCACGGTCGGCTTCGCCGAGCGGAGCTTCGACGAGCGCGACGATGCGCGTCTCGTCGCAGAGCAGTACGGGACGAATCACCACGAGCTGCTCCTCCATCCCGACCCGGTCTTGCTGCTGCCGACGCTCGCCGATGCGTTCGACGAGCCGTTCGCCGACTCGTCCGCGCTGCCGACCTACCTGGTCTCGCAGCTCGCGGCCGAGCACGTGAAGGTCGCGCTCTCGGGCGAGGGAGGCGACGAGCTCTTCGGCGGCTACTACACGTACGCGGCCGACCTGCTCGCCGACCGCGTCGGCCCGCTCGCGCGTCTGGCCTCGCCGATCGTCGAGCGGCTGCCGGCGTCGGGAGGTCGCGTCAGCCTCGAATATCGGGCGAAGCGGTTCGTGCGCTCGGCGCACCTGCCGCCGCTCGAGCGCCACCACGGCTGGAAGGAGATCTTCTCCGCGGACGCGCGCGCCGAGCTGACCGGCCGCCGCAGCGACTTCGATCCCGTGGACGTCTATCGCGCGCGCTATGCGGAGAGCGCGGGTGCCGAAGATCTCGCACGGCTCCAGGACGTCGACTTCGCGATCTACCTCGTCGACGACCTGCTCGTGAAGACCGACCGCGCGTCGATGGCGCACTCGCTCGAGGCGCGCGTTCCGTTCCTCGATCCGGTGGTGACGAACTTCGCGTTCGCGCTGCCGCGCAAGCACCGCGTGCGTGGCCTCTCGAAGAAGGTGCTGCTGCGCAAGGCAGCGGAGCCGCTGCTGCCGCGCGAGGTCGTGCATGGGCGCAAGCGTGGTTTCTCCATCCCCGCGGCCGCGTGGCTGCGCGGCGAGCTGGAGCCGTTCGCGCGGGAGACGCTCTCGGCCGAGACGCTCGGGCGGCAGGGATTCTTCCGGCCGCAGCCGGTGACGCGCCTGCTCGACGACCACGTCGCGCGGCGTGCTGACAACAGCCGCCTGCTCTGGGGGCTGCTCGCGTTCACGCTCTGGTACGAGCATCACGTCGAGCAGAAGCCGCCGCGCCTCCGCTCGGCCCGCATGGAGGCGCTCCTCGTTTGAGGGTGTGGATCGACATGACGGCGAGCGCGCACGTGCTCGTGTTCAGGCCGCTGATCGAGATCATGCGCAGCCGCGGCGACGAGGTCGAGATCACCGCGCGCGACTACGCGCAGACGCTGCAGCTGCTCGAGCTGCACGGCCTCACCGCGAACGCGGTCATCGGCAAGCACGGTGGGCGCTCGCGCATGCAAAAGGCGCGGCGCATGACCGGCCGCCTCAACGCGCTGCACCACTGGGCGAAGGACCGCGACTTCGACGTCGCGCTCGCGCACGGCTCGCACGAGCTGTGCCTGACGGCGCGCCGTCTCGGCATCCCGAGCTCGGACACGTTCGACTACGAGTTCGCGACGCTTCAGCACCAGCTCGGTTGCCGTGCGGCCACGAAGGTCGTCGTCCCGGAGGCGATCCCGCCCGACCGCCTGACGAAGTACGGCGTGCGTCCGCCGAAGCTCGTCCAGTACCCCGGGCTGAAGGAGGAGTACTACCTTGCCGACTTCGAGCCGGACGCGTCGCTGCTCGACCGCTTCGCCGTCGATCCCGCGCGCGTGCTGGTCGTCCTGCGCCCGCCGCCCGACGTCTCGCTCTACCACCGGCACTCGAACCCGCTCTTCCCGATGACGCTCGAGCATCTGGGGCGCCTCGAGAACGTCCACGCGTTCGTCATCCCGCGCACCGAGGAGCAGCGGGAGTACGTGCGCGAGCTCGCGCTGCAGTCCGTGATCCTCCCGGAGGAGGCGGTGGACGCGCAGAGCCTCATCGCGCTCGCGGACGTCGTCGTCTCGGCCGGCGGGACGATGAACCGCGAGGCGGCCGCGCTCGGCGTCCCCGTGTACACGACGTACGGCGGGCGGCTCGGCGGCGTGGACGAGGCGCTCATCCGGGAGGGGCGGCTGAAGCCGCTCACCGACCCGCGCGCGCTCGACCTGGCGAAGCGCGACGCCGCGGCCGGTGAGAGGATCCGG
>DASYFU010000157.1:0-10701 GCA_036498225.1 Gaiellaceae bacterium
TGCTGCCGCGCCTCGACGTCGCCGGCGCGATCGGCGTGCCGCTCCTGTGCCTCTTCCTGTGGCGGTCGCGTGCGCGCGCGACGTATGCCGCGGTGTTCCTCGTCGTCGGCGCGCTCGAGTTGTACGGGACGTCGATCGGCACGTGGCGCTGGGCTCGGACGCTGCCGGGGCTTGGCATCGCCGACGGCAATCCGCCGAGCGGCGTCGCGAGCGGCTACGTCTGGTTCGACGTCATGGCGCTGCTCGTCGCGCCGTGGTTCGTCAGAACAGCTTCGGCTCGTCGGTGGACGCCGCTCCGACGTGCGCCCGTCCAAGCTTCGTGATCGTGCGCCCGCGCGGCGTGCGCTGAATGAACCCGAGCTGGAGCAGATAGGGCTCGTACACGTCCTCGATCGTGTCCGGCTCCTCGCCGAGCGAGACGGCGAGCGTGGACAGCCCGACGGGGCCGCCCTCGAACTTCCCGGCGATCGCGCGCAGGAGCTCACGGTCCGTGCGCTCGAGCCCGGCCTGGTCGACCTCGAGCAGCGCAAGCGCCTCGTCGGCAACGGCAGTCGTGATCGCGCCCTGGTGGCGCACCTGCGCGACGTCGCGCACGCGCCGTAGGATCCTGTTCGCTATGCGTGGCGTGCCACGGGAACGCCGCGCGATCTCCTCGGCGGCATCGTCCGCGATCTCGACCCCGAGGATGCGTGCCGACCGGTGCACGATGGTCGCGAGCTCGACCGGGTCGTAGTAGTCGAGCCGGAACGTCATGCCGAAGCGGTCGCGCAGCGGCGTCGTGAGCAGGCCCGTGCGGGTCGTCGCGCCGATGAGCGTGAACGGCGGCAGGTCGAGCGTGAGCGTGCGCGCCGCCGGCCCTTGGCCGACGATGATGTCGAGCCGGAAGTCCTCGAGCGCGGGATAGAGGATCTCCTCGATCGCGCGGTTGAGACGGTGGATCTCGTCGACGAAGAGCACGTCGCGCGGCTCGAGCGCGGTGAGGATCGCCGCCATGTCGCCCTTGCGCTCGAGCGCCGGGCCGGCGACGGTGCGGATGCCGACGCCGAGCTCCTCGTGGACGATGAACGCGAGGCTCGTCTTGCCGAGGCCGGGAGGCCCGACGAGCAGGACGTGGTCGAGCGCCTCGCCGCGCGCCTGGGCGGCGGCGAGCGCGATCGCGAGCTGCTCCTTGACGCGTTCCTGCCCCACGAACTCGTCGAGGCGGCGCGGACGAAGCGTCTGCTCGAGTTCCTGATCCTCCTCGGCGATCACGGGAGCGAGGAACTGGGTGCTCACGCGGCCTTCCGAAGTGCGTAGCGAACCTGCTCCTCGACGGGCAGCGTCTCGTCGACGTCCTGCAGTGCTCGCTCCGCGTCGAGCACCGTCCAACCGAGCTCGACGAGGGCGTCGCGTGCGACGAGGTCACCCACCGGCGAGGGCGCTTCGGTCACGCCGATCCTCTCCTTGAGCTCGAGGACGATGCGCTCGGCCGTCTTCTTGCCGATGCCGGGGATCGCGATGAAGCGGGCGGTGTCCTGACGCACGATCGCGCGGCGAAGCTCGTCGACCGGCGAGCCCGAGACGATCGCGAGCGCGACCTTCGGGCCGACCCCGTTCACCGTCAGCAGCTGCACGAAGAGCTCGCGCTCCGCGCGCTCGGCGAATCCGTACAGCTGCAGTGCGTCCTCGCGCACGACCATGTACGTCTCGAGCGTCACTTCTTCCGCGCCCTTCGCCTTGCGCACGGCCGCCGGCGTGGCGGCAACGAGGTAGCCGACGCCTCCAACGTCGAGGACCAGGCCGTCCGGCGTCGAGGCCACCGGCTTCCCCCTCAGCTGCGCGATCATCCCGCCAGCTTGAGCAGCGGTGGAGCGAGCGCGTGGCAGATCGCGACGGCGAGCGCGTCGGCCGCGTGGTTCGGCGTCGGCAAGTCCTGCATGCCGAGGATGGCCTTCACCATGCGCTGCACCTGCGCCTTCTCGGCGCGCCCGTACCCGCACACCGCGTGCTTCACGGCGGACGGCGCGTACTCCGCGCACGGAAGTCCGGCGTTAGCGGCCGCGACGAGCACGGCGCCGCGCGCTTGTCCGACGGAGAGCGCGGTGCGGGCGTCGACGCCGACGAAGGACTCCTCGAGGACGACCGCATCCGGTGCGTACTCCGCGATGAGGCCGACGACTCCGTCGTAGATCGTCCTCAGCCGAAGCTCGGGGCGCTCGCCGGCCGGCGTCGACCACCAGCCGTGGTCTATGCCCTTGAGCCGCCCGCCGCTTTCGTGGACGATCCCGTACCCGCAAGCAGCCGTCCCTGGATCGATGCCGACAACCTTCACGGCAAGAGGTTAGGCAGCAGGTCGGACGACTCCTTCTACCCGAAAGGGGGATCAGCCGGCCACGGCCTCCAAGACGCGCTCGGGGATGTCGAAGTTCGCGTACACATCCTGGACGTCGTCGTTGTCTTCCAGCTGGTCGATGAGCCGGAGGATCTTCTTCGCCTCGTTCTCGTCCGCGACCTCGACGGTCGTCTTCGGGACCATCGTCAGCTCGGCGGCGTCCACCGTGAATCCTGCGGCCTCGATCGCCTCCCGCACCGCCACCAGCTGCTCCGGAGCGGCGGTCACCTGGTAGCTCGACCCGTCGAGCTCGACGTCCTCGGCGCCGCCTTCCGCGGCAGCGAGCGTCAACTCGTCCTCGTCGACGCCCGCCGCATCCACCATGACGATCCCGCGGCGTTCGAAGAGCCACGAAACGGCGCCGGAGCCGCCGAGGTTGCCGTCGTTCTTCGCGAACGTGTGGCGCACGTCACTCGCTGTGCGGTTGCGGTTGTCCGTCAGCGCCTCGACGATCACGGCGACCCCGCTCGGGCCGTACCCCTCGTACACGACCGTCTCGAACGCGCTCGCATCGGCGTCGGCGCCGGAGCCCTTGGCGATCGCGCGGTCGATGTTGTCCTTCGGCATGGAGTACGAGCGCGCCTTCTCGACCGCGTTCTGCAGCGCGAGGTTGTCGGCCGGGTTCCCTCCGCCCTCCTTCGCCGCGACAATGATCGCGCGCGAGAGCTTCGAGAAGAGCTTGCCGCGCTTCGCGTCGGCGGCGCCCTTCTTGTGCTTGATCGACGACCACTTGCTATGCCCGGACACGCGTTCCCTCCCGTACGAGGTTCAGGAAGAGCTCGTGGATGCGCGTGTCGTCGGTCAGCTCAGGATGGAACGCCGCGACGAGAATGCGCCCCTGGCGCGCGAGGACGGCATGGCCGTCGACCTCGGCGAGGATCTCGACGTCGGGGCCCGCGTCCTCGATCCACGGCGCGCGGATGAAGACGCCGCGCATCGGCTCTCCCATGCCGATGTCGAGGTCGGCCTCGAAGCTGCTGACCTGGCGACCGAACGCGTTGCGCTGGACGGTGAAGTCGGCCAGCCCGAGGTGGTCGCGGTCGAGGACGATCATCCCCGCGCACGTGCCGAAGACGGGCTCCGCGAATCGCCGCAAAGCCTCGTCCAGCCCGTAGAGGCGCATGAGCCGCGTGATCGCGGTCGATTCGCCGCCCGGCAGGATCAGGCCGTCGAGGCCGTCCAGGTGCTCGGGCAGGCGCACCTCGACGGGGTCCGCGCCGAGGCGGCGCAGGACGGCCGCGTGCTCGCGGAAGTTCCCCTGCACGGCGAGAACGCCGATCCGAAGCGGCTTTTCCACCCTGTCATTGTAGATTCGGCTACTCGGTGCGCCGGCGTCCTGCGATGCCCAGCAGGACGAGCCAGAAGCCGAGGCAGGCGAACGCGACCGAGGGCGACCAGCCGGCGATCGAGCTCGGGGAGAGCAGGCTGACGGACGCCTGCCCGAACAGGTAGTGGATCGTCGCGCCGAGGAAGCCGATGGTCGCGAAGACGGCCCAGCTCGAGCGCTTCGTCATGTACGCGACCGCGACGTAGACGAGCGAAGCGGCGGAGATGAGTGCCCAGTCGGTGTCGGTCACGTGCCACCAGTCGAGGAACACTCCGCCGATGAGCGCACCGCCGACGAAGTGGAGCCAGAACGCCGACGGCTTGTCGCTCACGACCCCGGCGAAGAAGTACGCCACGCCCACGAGCAGCGTCACGACCCTCGTCCAGGCCCCGCCGCTCGATACGAGGTCGATGACGAAGAACCAGCCGGCGAGCGCGGAGATGAGCGTGATGAACGGGAACGAGAACCGGCGGCGATCGTCGCGGGCCGCGATGACGATCAGGAACTCGAGCGAGAGCCGGGCGAACGAGAAGTGCTTGAACGACCAGTTCGAGTGGAGCCAGCCGAACCAGTTGTAGGCGATGGCGAGGAACGCACCCCAGGCGACGACCGACGCGAACGCAAAGAGACCGGCGGCGACCCAGCGGCCTCGGTGCCGGAACCAGTGCGCGACGAGGTAGAGGACGACGAGCACGAGCAGCGCCCACGCGGTGAGCGCGCCGCTGCCGTAGTGCCCGGACAGGTAGCTCAACGCGGCGACCGCGGCGCCGAGCACCGTGAGGCCGCCCGTGTAGACGAGGAACGACGAGGTCTTCCAGACAGGCTTCAGCTGTTCCGCCACGTCGTCATCTTCGACCCCGCCTCGGACAGACACGACCGGTGCCATGCACCGTGACGCGAGGCGTACGAACAGCTCGCGCTCGCGTGACGATGTCGTGACTCCGCGCTTGCGGTCCGACGCTGATCACCACAGAGCCGACGTGACGGGTCTGCGCGGTCCTCGTCACAAGTCCGTGACGGTGCGTGGCACCGGCCGTGACTCGGGGGGACGAGGCTAAGACGCGGCCGGAACTACCAGCCGCGCGTCTCGAGCAGCTCGCTCGGATCGAGCGACGCCGTCGAGATGCCGACCATGGGCTCGCCGAGGCCGGCGGAGACCCGCGCGAGGATGTCCGCGTCCTGGAAGTGCGTCGTCGCCTCGACGATCGCCTTCGCGCGCCGCTCCGGATCGCCGGACTTGAAGATGCCTGACCCGACGAACACGCCGTCAGCGCCGAGCTGCATGCACAGCGCTGCGTCCGCCGGCGTCGCGATCCCGCCCGCCGTGAACGTCACGACCGGGAGCTTGCCGTTTTCCGCCACCCAGCGCACGAGGTCGTACGGCGCCTGCAGGTTCTTCGCCTCGGAGTAGAGCTCTTCCTCGGCGAGGGTCGTGAGCTTCCGGATGTGCCCGAACACGGAGCGCATGTGCGTCACCGCGTTGACGATGTCGCCGGTCCCGGCCTCGCCCTTCGTGCGGATCATCGCCGAGCCTTCCGCGATGCGCCGTAGCGCCTCGCCGAGGTTCGTCGCGCCGCACACGAACGGGACGGTGAACTTCCACTTGTCCACGTGGTTCTCGAGGTCGGCAGGGGTCAACACCTCGGACTCGTCGATGTAGTCGATCTCGAGCGCCTGGAGGATCTGCGCCTCGGCGAAATGGCCGATGCGGCACTTCGCCATCACGGGGATGCTGACGGCCTCCTGGATCTCCCGGATCATCTCCGGGTCGGACATGCGCGCGACGCCGCCGTCGCGGCGGATGTCGGCGGGAACGCGCTCGAGCGCCATCACCGCGACCGCGCCCGACGCCTCGGCGATCTTCGCCTGATCGGCGTCGACGACGTCCATGATCACCCCGCCCTTGAGCATCTCGGCGAGGCCGCTCTTGACGCGCATCGTCCCGTACTCGGCCATGCGCCCGATTCTAGCTACGACGCGAGGCAGTTCTCGGCTGTGGAGAGCTCATTCGTGGTCGGAGATACCGTCCACACGAGCACGGCGTCGCCCTGCGACTCCATGATGTCGCTCATGTGCGGACGGAGGCTCGCCGGCGCAGCTTTGCGGTACTCCTTCTCCGTTCCCGGGACGCTGCCCGGCCCATCCGTGAACGCGATCGTCAGGACGTTGCCGCCCGGCGACTTCGCCTGGATGCCCCCGTTCGCCGCGAACGCAGCGATGAACCCGAGCTTGTCGGCGGCCGTCGTCACGCCGGTGAAGCCCTGCTTGACGAGGCATGCCTTCGTGCCGGCTGCGGTGTACGGCTTGGTCGACCCGCTGCCGCAGGCGGCGAGGACCAGCACGAGGAGAAGCGCGGCGAGCAGGGGGAATCGACGCATGGGGCGAGTGTAGGGTCCGGCGGCGATGGAGCCGTGGTCGAAGGAGCTCGCCGGCCGCCTGGACGAGCACGAGGTCGACAGCGCCGCGCTCGCCGGCAACCCGCTCGGCGACCCCTCGCGACGGCCGCTCTGGGTGTACGAGCCTCCCGGCGTGGAAGGCGAGCGCCTTCCGGCGCTCTACCTCATCCAGGGCATGACGGGCCAGATCGACATGTGGCGGAACCGCTCGGCCTTCCGGCCCACGGTGCTCGAGCTCGTCGACGCGCTCTTCGCCGAGCAGAGCTGCCCGCCCGCGCGCGTCGTCTTCGTCGATGCGTGGACGTCGTACGGTGGCTCCCAGTTCGTCGATTCGCCTGCCACCGGGAACTACCACACGTATCTCTCCACCGACATCGTCCCGTTCGTCGACGAGCGCTACCCCACGTCGGCGCGCGGGATCGCGGGGAAGTCGAGCGGGGGCTACGGCGCAATGGTGACGCCGATGCTCCGGCCCGACCTGTTCTCCGGGCTCGCGACGCACGCCGGCGACGCGCTCTTCGAAGTCTGTTACCTCCCCGAGTTCCGCGAAGTCGTGCGCGCGCTGCGCGATCACTATGACGGCTCGTACGACGCTTTCTGGAACGACTTCCGCGCGCGCCCAGCCTTCACGAAGCCCGGCGACCCGGAGCTCGTGAACACGTATGCGATGGCGGCCTGCTACTCGGCGGGCGAGCTGCCCTTCGACGTCGCGACGGGCGAGCTGAAGCAGGACATATGGGACCGCTGGCTCGCGTGGGATCCCGTGCGCATGGCCGGCGAGCGCGTCGACGCGCTTCGCGGCTTGCGCGCGATCTACATCGACGCGGGCACGCGGGACGAGTACTACCTCGATCTCGGTGCAGAGGCGTTCCGGCGCGCACTCGAACGGGTCGGCGTCACCGATGTGTTCTTCGAGCTCTTCGACGCGAGGCACGGCGCGATCGAGTACCGCTATCCGCTCGCATTGCGGTACCTCGCCGAACGCCTCCAGTGAAAGGACTGGCAGGCAAGCGCGTCGTCGTCACCGGCGGCTCGAGCGGCATCGGCGAGGCGACCGTCCGTCGCTTCCGCGACGAAGGCGCGCACGTCGTCAGCTTCGCGCTCGACGGAGAGATCGAGTGCGACGTCGCGGATCGCGAGCAGGTTGCCGCGGCGTTCGAACGGATCGGCGAGCTGGACGTGCTCGTCGCGAACGCGGGCATCTCCATCCGCAGCCCCTTCCTGGAGATCCGCGAGGAGGACTGGCGGCGCGTCCTCGACGTCAATCTCACCGGCGTCTTCCATTGCGCCCAGGAAGCCGCGCGGCGGATGGACGACGGCGTGATCCTCATGACCGCGTCGACGAACGGGCTGTCCGGGCACGTGAACTACGCCGACTACAACGCGTCGAAGGCGGGCGTGATCATGCTCGCGCGGACGATGGCCCGCGAGCTCGCGCCTCGCATCCGCGTGAACGCGGTGTGCCCCGGCTACGTGCTCACGCCGATGCAGCGCGCGGAGTACACCGACGAGATGCTCGCCGTCGTGAACGACGGGATTCCCCTGAAGCGACACGCGGAACCGGAAGAGATCGCGGCGCTGTTCGCGTTCCTCGCGAGCGACGACGCCGCGTACATCACCGGCGCCGCGATCGCGATCGACGGAGGCGAGACGGCCTAGGTCGTCGGCAGGCCGACGGGGCAGGCGACGCCGGTGCCGCCGAGCCCGCAGTAGCCGTTCGGGTTCTTCGCGAGGTACTGCTGGTGATACGGCTCCGCGTAGTAGAACGGGCCCGCCTCGGCGAGCTCCGTCGTGATCTCGCCGTAGCCGGCCTTCGCGAGCTCGCTCTGGAACATCGCCTGTGAAGCCTCTGCGGCCTCGCGCTGCGCGTCGCTCTTCCAGTAGACGGCGGAGCGGTACTGCGTGCCCGCGTCGTTGCCCTGGCGCATCCCCTGCGCCGGGTCGTGGTTTTCCCAGAACAGCCGCAGGATCTCGTCGTAGCTCGTGACCTTTGGATCGAAGACGACGAGCACCGCCTCGGCATGGCCGGTCCGCCCCGAGCAGACCTCTTCGTACGTCGGATTCGGCGTGAAGCCGCCCGCGTAGCCGACGGCGGTCGTGTACACGCCCGGGGCCTGCCAGAAGACACGCTCCGCGCCCCAGAAGCATCCCATCGCGACGACTGCCTGCTCCATGCCCTCGGGGAAGGGCGGGACGAGCGGCGTTCCGAGCACCTCGTGCCGGGCCGAGACCCGTATGGGCTCGCTGCGGCCGGGAAGCGCCTCGTCCGGCGTGACCATGTGTGCCGGCTTCGAGAACAAGAACATGCTCACAGGGTACGGATTTACGTAACCCGAACGTCGCTCGAGGTTCTGAACGTTCGGTGACGGGTAGGCGAGGACGGAACCCCGAGCCCGAGGAGGGTCTTGACGTGCAAATGAGAATCGCCCGCGCCGCCGTTGTGGCGGTCGTCGTCGCCGGCCTGGCGGCATCGTCCGGGACCGCTGCATCGCGGTCGACGCATCTGCTCACCGGCATCAACGACGAAGCCTTCACGCTGTACGGCGACCCGTCATCGGCGTTCGAGACGCTGACGACTCTGCGGGCGCAGGTCCTGCGCGTCAACCTGTACTGGGGTGGCAACCGGTGGGCCGTCGCGAACTCGAAGCCTACGAACGCCGCCGATCCGGGCGACCCCGCCTACAACTGGTCGCTGTACGACCGCCTTGCGCGCTACGCGGCGACCTCGGGAATCAAGGTGCTGCTCTCGATCGTCGGGACGCCGCGCTGGGCGAACGGCGGCGCCGCGATGAATCACGCGCCGACGAGCTTCACCGCGCTGCAGCAGTTCGCCGCCGCGGCCGCGAAGCGGTACAGCGGGACCTACGTCCCGCCGCTCTCGCAGGCCGACACGACGCTCGCGCCCGCCGACGCACCTCTGCCCGCGGTGAAGATGTGGACCGCCTGGAACGAGCCGAACAACCCCGTCTTCCTCACGCCGCAGTACAAGCGCGTGAGCGGCGCATGGCGGGTCGAGAGCGCGTATCAGTACGCGCGCATCTGCAACGCCATCTACGCGGGCATCCACACCGTCTCGGGCGAGAAGGTCGCCTGCGGCGTGACCGATCCGCGCGGAAACGACAACGCCGGCTCGAGCCGCGCGTCCGTCGACCCCCTCAGCTTCCTCATCGCCGCGCACCGGTACGGGATGAAGCGCTTCGACGCCTATGCGCACAACCCGTATTCGTCCGCCGGCAACGAGTCGCCGAGCTACGTTCCAAAGGGCAAGGACGCGCGCCGCATCCAGCTCGGGAACATCGGAGTGCTGCTGTCGCTTATCTCGAAGTACTACGGCCCGAAGCACCTCTGGATCACGGAGTACGGATACCAGACGCCGCCTGACCACACGATCCTGAGCACGAGCCTTGCGAAGCAGGCGACCTATCTCAAGCAGGCGTACTCGATCGCACGAGCGAACCCGCGGATCGACCTGATGCTCTGGTTCCTCGTTCGCGATCAGCCGCAGATCAGCGGGTGGCAGTCGGGGCTCGAGACGGTCAACGACGTGAAGAAGCCCGCGTGGACGGTGTTCCAGAACCTGCCGCACTCGTAGGGCTGAAAGACGCTGGTCCGGATCGGGATCGCCGCAGCGGCGCTCGTGCTCGTCGGCGCAGCCTCCGGCGCTGCGCCGAAGCCGACGCTCACGATCGCGATCAGCGGGAAGGGCGCGGTGACGTCGTCGCCTGCCGGGATCAACTGCCGCCCGCGGTGCACGCTGCACGCGAAGAAGGGCACGAAGATCACCCTGACGGCACACGCCAATGCGGGCGAGGAGTTCTCGCACTGGGGCGCGCCGTGCGGGACGACGGTCAAGTGCACAGTGAAGACGACCGGCTCCCGCGTCGTGCACGCGTTCTTCAAGCACGCGCCGGGTCCGCCTCCAATCCCCAAGCCGGGCCACTACGCCGGGACGTATACGGACGGGACGTTCTTGAACTTCGACGTGAGCGGAACGGCTGCCTCGAACTTCACCTTCGACTTCAACGGGAGCTGCTCGAACGGCGCCACCTCATACGACAACGGCATCGTGGTGAACGGGCCGTTCACCGTCGCCCCGGACAGCTCGTTCACGGGGACGGCGACCATCACGTTCAGCAACAGCACGGTCTCCGTGACGATCGGCGGGACGGTCACACCCGCGGGAGCCGGGAGCGGCAACCTGCACGTCTCGATCACCTTCAGCGACGGCACCTCGTGCACGTCCACGGGGACGTGGACGGCCCAGAATCAGTCCTGAGCAAGTGGGCCCGCCTGGATTCGAACCAGGGACCAAGGGATTATGAGTCCCCTGCTCTAACCAGCTGAGCTACGGGCCCCGCGCCGGATATTGCACAATAGGGGCGACGTGAAGGTGTTCCAGCATGAGAAGCAGCTCCGGACGGCCGGCGGGCTGACCGTCACCGACATCACGGACGACGTGCAGGCCGCGGTTCGCGAGAGCGGGATCACCGACGGGATCGCGTGCGTGTACTCCCCGCACACGACCTGTTGCGTGCGCGTGAACGAGCTCGAGGAAGGCTTCCTCGACGACTTCACGAGCCTTCTTCGCCGGCTCGTCCCCCACGACA
>DASYFU010000158.1:0-1694 GCA_036498225.1 Gaiellaceae bacterium
CGACTCCATCGGCGCGCTCCCGCCGACGCGGCCGATGCCGGGGCGGCCGCCGAACGGAAGGTGCGCTTCCCAATAGTTCGAGGACTCGTTGATGTTCACCCAGCCGGTCTCGACCGCATCGGCGTAGCGCAGCCCCTTGGCGAGGTCGCGCGTGAAGATGGCAGAGAGCAGCCCGTACGGCGACGCGTTCGCAAGCTCGATCGCCCGTTCGAGCGAGTCGATTTCAACGACCGGCGCAACAGGCCCGAACGTCTCCTCGGTTGCGACGAGCGAGTCAGCGGAGACGCCGTCGAGAACGGTCGGCTGCCAGTACAGATCGGTCGGAAAGCCGGCAGCGCGTTGGCCGCCGTGCACGACCTCCGCCCCGCGCTTCACCGCGTCGGCGACGTGCTCGTCCATCTTCTGCGCGACGCCCTCGTTGTTCAGCGGCCCCATCGTCGTGCCGTCCGCGAACGGATCGCCGAGGACGACCGTGCTCATGCGCTCGATGAGCTTGGCAACGAACTCATCGCGCACGTCACGATGGACGAGCAAGCGCTCGCCCGCGGTGCAGCTCTGGCCGGCGCACAGGAAGCAGGCGGCGACCGTCGCCTCCGCTGCGAGATCGAGGTCGGCGTCGTCGAGGACGACGACCGGTCCGTTGCCGCCGAGCTCGAGGATCGCCGCCTTCCCCGCCGCCGCCTCGGCGACGCGGCGGCCGGTCTCGGTCGACCCGATGAAGCCGACGCCATGCGTTCCCGGGTTGCGCGCGATCTCGTCGCCGACGGTCGAGCCCGGCCCGGTGACGAAGTTGAAGACGCCGGGCGGCAGGTCAGCCTCGGCGACGCAGTTCGCAAGCGCAATCCCCGCGATCGCCGTCGTCGACGCAGGCGTCCACACGACAGCGTTCCCTGCGGCCAAAGCCGGCGCGATCAGCTCGGCCGGCATGGTGTACGGCCAGTTCCATGGCGTGATCACGCCGATGACGCCGCGCGGCCTCCGCACGAGCAGCACGCGCTTGTTCGCGGACACGGAGTTTGCGAGCCGTCCCTCGAGCCGCTTCCCGTCCTCGGCGGCGTTGCGCCAGTACGCGACGAGCTCCTCCACCTCGTCGCGCGACTCCGCGAGCGGCTTCCCCTGGTCGAGCGTGAGCGCGTGCACGAGCGCGTCGCGCCGCTTCTCGACTTCGTCCGCGACGCGGTTGAGAGCAGCCACCCGCTCGAACGCGGACAGGCGCGCCCAGCCGCCCGCCGCCTCGTTCGCCGCCGCAATCGCGCGCTGCGCGTCCTCACGGTCGCCTTTCTGCACGACGCCGATCGTCTCGCCGGTGGCAGGCGACGTCGCCTCGAAGACCTCCTTCGCGGTCGTCCAGGCGCCGTTGATGAACATCAGTCCCCGAGCTCCGTGCGCCGCCGATCGACGTACGCCTTCAGCTCGGCCTCGAGCTCGGCGTCGATGGGCGGCTTCTCGTACTCCTCGAGCGTCTTCTTCCAGATGTCGGTCGCGCGCGTCGCCGTGTCGCAGCCGCCGTTCCGGTTCCAGCGCTCGTAGTTCTCCGTGGACGACACGAGCGGCCGGTAGAAGCACTCGCGGAAGCGCTCGAGCGTGTGCGCGGCGCCGAGGAAATGCCCGCCCTGACCCACCTCTTCGTGCGCCGAGTAGGCGAGCGTCTCTTCGTTGATCTCGAGCGGCTGGAACACCGCGTGCAGCATCCA
>DASYFU010000159.1:0-3834 GCA_036498225.1 Gaiellaceae bacterium
GAGGAGCGCCTGCGCGACCTCGGCGGGCTGATGCTGGAGATGTTCAGGCGCGACCAGTTCCGTCGTGAGCTGCTGCTCGAGCGCTGCGGCGACCTCGTGTCGCTCGAGGACCGGATCGGAGAGCTCGACACGCTGATCGACGCCGCCCTCTCGCGCGGCCGCACCCGGCCGGCGGTTCGCTGCGAGTGCGGCGCGGCCGTCTTCTGGGGCGCGCAGTTCTGCGCACAGTGCGGCCGTCCCGTCGAGGCTCGATGAGCACCGACAAGGAGCCGCAGTACTGCCCCAAATGCGGCGTCGCGTACGAGCCGCTCCAGGAGTACTGCCTCGAGTGCGGCGAGCGCCTTCCGACGAACCGCGGGACGGTCGGCCTGCTCGCGGCAGCGTGGCAGCGGCGTTTCCCTTGGTATCCCGGAGACTGGATCTGGCCCGCGCTGCTGTTTCTCGTCGTCGCGATCGTCGCGACCGCGGTGTCGGCCGCCACGACCGGTAGCTCGGAGACGACGATCGTCGCGACGCAGCCGATCGGCACGCACGTGCCCGTCGCGACGGCGACCGCGCCGATCACGCTCCCCGCCGGCCCGAAGCCGACGGTGACGACCGGGCCGCTCCCGAAGGCGCCGGGCGCCGTCTCGACCACCGGCGTCACGAACCCCTCGGCTCCGGCGGTCGCCGGGCTCGCCGCGTGGCCCGCGAAGGGAACGGCGTACACGGACATCCTGCAGTCGGTGCCGCTCGCGTCGGGCCGCACGGCAGCGCTCGCCCAGGCCCGGCAGGCGAAGGCGAACGGCCTGCCGAAGCCCGGTGTCCTGGTCTCGGCTGAGTACGCGAGCCTCCATCCCGGGTACTACGTCGTCTTCTCCGGGGTCTTCCGAACCCCCGCTGCTGCACTCGCCGGCCTCGCCGGTGCCCATGCGAAGGGGTTCCCCGACGCCTACGTCGCCCGCGTGACCCACCCATAGCCAGAGGTGTAAGCCGCCCGGTAACGGGCACGGAAGGCATGTTGCGGAGCTGCCCCTGTTGGCTATGACGGCAACAAAAGCCGCCACTTTGTAACAGGGCCCGAAGTGTGTAGGATCGGATGCAGGGGATTGCAGGCAGGACGGTTAACCCGCTGTTAACAAAGCTTTGGCGGGGACTTCACAGGAGATGACGACACTGGTTATCGAAGAGCGGACTCTCCAGTTGCAACACTGCATGTATCAGTACTCGCGAGCGATCTACCGCTCGATCAAGGACCTGATCGACCCGTACGTCGACCAGGAGACGCAGCTCGAGTACCGCCGTGAGGTGCTCGCCGCGACCGAGGGGACGATGCAGCGCCTCGCCGCCGACCCCCACTACTTCGCCAAGCCCGACAAGGCGCTCTTCCAGGACATCCGGCGCTACTTCCCCATCACCGCGCAGGCCGAAGTCGCGTGGGCCGTGCAGGCAGGCGTGACGGCCGCGTCGCAGTTCATCCAGGAGCAGATCGAAGCCGGCGCACTCGATGGCGGCGTCGCTCGGTGCCGCGCGACGACGCGCAAGGGCAAGCCCTGCCAGCGTACGCCGCTACCGGAACGCGACTACTGCCCATCGCATCAGCACCTCGAAGCTCGCGCAGCCGCGTAGTCCCCAGGCTTTCCACAGCGCGTTCCACAGTCTTTGCGCAGTAAGCTCGGTGGACTGTGTCGCATGACACCGACAAGCTGATCCGGCAGCTCTCGCTCGTCGCGTTCCTCATGGCGGAGCGGCGGGCCATCACCGCGCGCGACGTGAAGTCGAACGTCGAGGGCTATTCGGAGATGTCCGACGAGGCGTTCGCGCGCCGGTTCTACTCCGACCGCGCGGAGCTGATCGCGCTCGGTGTGCCGCTGCAGTCGCAGCGCGACGAGTTCACCGGCGAGGAGCTGTACACGCTGCGCTCCGAGCAGTATTTCCTGCCGAAGCTCGAGCTCGAGAACGACGAGCTCGCCGCGCTCAACACTGCGCTCTACCTCCTCGAGGGACAGTTCGCGTACTCCGAGCCGCTCCGGCTGGCGCTGCAGAACCTCGCGCTTGGCCGGGCCGGCTTCGCCGAGTCGCCGACCGCCACTGCGCACCGCGTCGAGGTGCTCGACCCCGACTACTCGCCGGAGATGCCGGGCAGGCTCGCGAAGCTCGAAGGCGCGATCTCGAAGCAGCGCACGGTGAAGTTCGACTACTGGTCGATCTCGCGCGACGTCGAGTCCGAGCGGACGCTCAACCCGTTTGCGCTGCTCCCCGACAACGGGGTCTGGTACGTCGTCGGCCACGACCTCGACCGCGACGACCTGCGCACGTTCCGCGTGTCGCGCATCCGCGGCGAGATCCGGTTCGCGACGCGACGCGAGCGCGACTTCCGCATCCCGGCCGACTTCGACATCGAGCAGTTCCGCGGCCGGCCGCCGTGGCAGATCGGCGAGATCGTCGGCGAGGCACGCATCGAGGTCCCCGGCGAGACGGCCTGGTGGGTACAGCGCGCGTACGGGTCGGCCGGCCGGCTCGAGGACGGCGTGTGGATCACCGAGTACTCGTCCCTCGAGCAACTCGCAAGCTGGGCGCTACGCCAGGACGGACGGGCGATCCCGCTCGAGCCCGACGAGCTGCGCCGCGAGGTGGCAACCTCGCTCCGCCGCGTGCGCGACGGCCACGAGGGCCGCGCGCCCGAGCCCGCGCGGGAGGCGCCGCTCCGCGGCGTCGACGGGACGCAGGAGCGGCCGGCAGGCCCGGTCGCGCCGGAGCGCTTCGCCGTGCTCCAGGCGCTGCTCGCCTATCTGCTCGCGGCCTGCGGCGAGAGCAAGGAGGCCGCGATTCCGCTCGCCGACCTGCTCGAGCGCTTCCCCTCCGTTCCGGCCGAGGAGCTGGAGGAGCACCTCTCGCTCCTCAACCTCGTCAACTTCGGCGGTGGCTGTTACACCGTGTATGCCGAGCTCCGCGACGGCGCCGTGCACGTCGACAAGGAGCTGTGGGGCGACACGTTCCGCCTCGCTCCGCGGCTGACGCCGCTCGAGGCGCGGGCGATTCGCCTCGCGCTCGAGTACGTCGGCCCGATGATCGCCGTCGACGCGCACACGCCGCTCGATCGCGTCCGCAAGAAGCTCGAGGAGACGTTCGGCCAGTTCGAGCTCCAGCAGACGCCCGAGCCGCACGTCGAGCCGAGCGAGGAAGATCTCGTGTCGACGCTCGCGCGCGGCATGCGCGAGCACCGTCTCGTCGAGATCGAGTACCAGAAGGAGTCCGACGCGCAGCCGTCGACGCGCGTCATCGAGCCGTACACGTTCTCACGTGCGCTGCCGTGGTGGTACGTGCACACGTGGGATCGCACGAGCGACGGCGAGCGCTCGTTCCGCCTCGACCGGATGCGGAGCGCGAAGCTCACGAAGGAGAAGTTCGACGTGCGCGAGGACTTCGATCCCGTCCGGTTGCGCGATGCGCGACGCGCGCTCGTGCTGTACACGCCGGCCATCGCACGCTACGAGGTCGAGCGCGGCGCACGCCGTCTCACAGACAAGTCGGCGCTGCGCGAGCTCTCGGTCGGCAGCGAGGAATGGCTCGAGAGCGAGATCCTCTCCAAGCGCGGTGAGGCGATCGTGCTCGAGCCGCCGGAGCTGCGCGAACGCATCGCCGCGCGGGCGCGATCGCTCGCGAAGGAGCTCGGCGTCGAGCGTCTCAGGACGCCGGCAGCGTCAAAGTAAAGGTCGAGCCCGCGTTCGGGCTCGAGCGAACCTCGATCGTCCCGCCGTGCGCCTCCGCGATCGAGCGCCCTATGAAGAGGCCGAGTCCCGTGCCGGGCTTCGAGCCGCCGGTGATGTCGGCACGGCCGAACTTCTCGAAGAT
>DASYFU010000160.1:0-7231 GCA_036498225.1 Gaiellaceae bacterium
CAGGGCACGCTGCGCGGCGGCGAGCTGACCGCCGTCGCAGGGTCGCGCTTCTGGATCCTGCTTCGCCATCCGCACGCGCTGCGCATGACGCTCGACGGGAAGACCGTCTCGTTGCCGTCGCGCGCGACATTGCGCGTGATCGTCACCCCGACGAGCACCTCGCTCGCCGGCTAAGTGACGTCGCGACCCCGCGCGATCGTCGTCGTCACGGGCAGCGAGCTCGTGCGCGGAGAGCGGACCGATCGCAACGGGCCGTTCCTCGCGTCGGAGGCGCTGCGACTCGGGCTCGAGCCGGCGCGCATCATCATCGTCGGAGACGCGTCCGAGGAGCTCGAGGCCGCGCTGCGCGAAGGCGTCGAGGCCGACGCGTGCCTCGTCTCCGGGGGGCTCGGTCCGACGCACGACGACCGCACCGTCGAGATGGTCGCGCGCGCGCTCGGGCGCGGCCTGCACGTCGACGACGACCTCGAGCGGCAGATCGAGTCTGTCTCGCGCGCGGCGGCCGAGCGGCTGCAACGCCCGTATGCCGACTTCCAGGTCGGCGTCACGAAGCAGGCAACCGTTCCCGACGGCGCCCTCTCGCTCGGCCTGGCCGGCACCGCGCCGGGGCTCCTCGTCGAGCACGACGCGAAGGTGGTCGTCGTTCTTCCCGGCCCGCCGGGCGAGCTGCAGCGGCTGTGGCCGAATGCGCTCGAGACGGATGCGTTCCGCGCACTGCTCTCGCGCACGCAGGCGCCCGGCCGCCGCGTCCTCCGCTTCTTCGGCGTCAGCGAGTCCGCCGTCGCCCGCGCGCTCGCCGAGGCCGGCGGCGACGGCGACGGGGTGGAGGCGACGATCTGCGCGCGGGACTTCGAGATCCACGTCGACCTCGTGGTCGAGCCCGGCGCGGAGGCGCGGGCGGATGCCCTCGAGGCGGCGCTGCTGCCGCCGATCGAGCGCTGGCTGTACTCGCGTGACGAGCGCCCGATCGAGGAGCACGTCCTCGCGCTCTGTCGCGCGCAGGGACTGACCCTTGCGACGGCCGAGTCCGAGACGGGTGGGCTCGTGTCGCAGCGCCTGACGTCCGTGCCGGGCGCGAGCGACGTGTTCGTCGGCGGCGTCGTCGCGTACGCGAACGAGGTGAAGGAGGCCGCGCTCGGAGTGCCTGCCGAGCTCCTGGCCGCGCACGGCGCGGTCTCCGCCGAGGTTGCGAACGCGATGGCGCGCGGAGCGCGCGAGCGTCTCGGCGCGGATGTGGCCGTCGCCGTGACCGGGATCGCAGGCCCGGGCGGCGGGACCGAGGAAAAGCCCGTCGGCCTCGTGTACCTCCACGCGGAAGGCCCGGACGGCGGCGTCGCGCGCGAGCTCACCTTCCCCGGCGACCGTGCGTCCATCCGCGCGCGGAGCGCGGTGATGGCGCTCCACCTCGTCCGGCGCCTCCTGACACGGAGCCGCGACGAAGCGGTATGACCTCGCCCACTAGCGTGGGCGCGGATGAACGGCTTCGGCTCTTCCTCGGCCTGCGCCTGCCCGAGCAGGCGCTCGACGCCGTCGAGACGTGGCAGCGCGAGCGGCTCGGGGGCATGCGTGTCGTGCCGCGCGCGCACCTGCACGTCACGCTCGCCTTCCTCGGCCACCGTCCGGCGGGCGACCTTCCAGGCGTGCTCGAGGCGCTGCGCACGGCCACCGGCGATGTCCGGGGCGAGCTGCGGCTCACGCCCGTCCGCTACCGCGAGACGCGCAGTGTCGCCATGCTCGTCTGCGCCGACGAGGGCGGCCGGGCGGGGCTTCTCGCCGCGGACCTCCAGGAGCGGCTGGAGCGGCTCGGCGTGTACCGGCGTGAGGCCCGGCCGTGGCTCCCGCACCTCACGGTGGGCCGATTTCGGGAGCGGCCAGGACTCCGCCCGGAGCTGGCGAACATGGGAACATATGTTCTCATTCCGTCCGACGCCTCTGCTTATCTATCCCGGCTGCGTCCGAGCGGGGCGGAGTACGAGGTTCTCGCGTCACATGCCCTAGGAGCGTAAGTGTGAATTCACATGTTGGAGTCCGGCAGAGCAGACGCACACGCGGGAAACCCGCGTGTGCTGAATGTCGGCATCGCAAGCGACGCCTTGGAGGTCGATGAAGGTGGACAAGAACGAAGCACTCGACGTCGCGCTCGGCCAGATCGAGCGTCAGTTCGGCAAGGGGTCGGTCATGAAGATGAACGACCGTGCCGCGGTCTCCGTCGGCGCCGTGTCGACAGGCTCGCTCGCTCTCGATCTCGCGCTCGGCGTCGGCGGTCTGCCGCGCGGTCGCGTCGTCGAGGTCTTCGGCCCCGAGTCGTCGGGCAAGACGACGCTCGTCTACCACGTCATCGCGGAGGCGCAGCGGCGCGGCGGCATCTGCGCGTTCATCGACGCCGAGCATGCGATGGATCCCGCGTACGCGAAGCGGATCGGCGTCAACATCGACGATCTCCTCGTCTCGCAGCCCGACACGGGCGAGCAGGCGCTCGAGATCTGCGAGCTGCTCGTGCGCTCCGGCGCGCTCGACGTCGTCGCCATCGACTCGGTCGCGGCGCTCACGCCGAAGGCGGAGATCGAGGGAGAGATGGGCGACTCGCACGTCGGTCTGCAGGCGCGGCTCATGAGCCAGGCGCTGCGCAAGCTCGCGGGCACGCTCAACCGCACCGACACGATCTGCCTGTTCACGAACCAGCTGCGCGAGAAGATCGGCGTCATGTTCGGCAATCCCGAGACGACGCCGGGAGGGCGTGCGCTGAAGTTTTACTCGTCCGTGCGGCTCGACATCCGCCGCATCGAGACGCTGAAGGACGGCGTCGAGGCGTACGGCAACCGCGTGCGCGTGAAGGTCGTGAAGAACAAGGTCGCGCCGCCGTTCAAGCAGGCCGAGTTCGACATCATCTACGGCGCCGGCATCTCGTGGGAGGGCACCGTCCTCGACACGGGCATCGAGCGGAAGGTCGTGACGAAGTCGGGCTCGTACTTCAGCTTCGGCGACGAGCGTCTCGGTCAGGGCCGGCAGAACGCGACCGCGTTCCTCAAGGAGCATCCGGACGTGACGCAGCAGATCCTCCAGCGCATCCAGCTCGACCTCGGGCCGGAGCAGGTCGTGTCCGCACGCCTGCTGCCGGTGCTCGAGGAGCCGTCCCCGAACGGCAAGCCACCGAAGGCGGTCAAGGAGGAAGAAGAGGTCGAGGCCGAAGTCGCCGCGTGAGCACCATCACCGCGCTGCGCGAGCGGCCGCGCGGCCGCGTCGACGTCGAGCTCGACGGCGCGCCGTGGCGGAGCCTGCCGGCCGACGCGGTCGTCCGCACCGGCCTCCTCGTCGGTCGAGCGTTGGATCGCGCCACCGCGCGCACGCTCGCCCGCGAGCTGCGGCGAACGGATGCCCTGACGCGGGCGGCTCTGGCGCTCCGGCACCGCGACCTGTCCCGGCGCGCCCTGGCGGAGCGACTGCCGGCTCCCGGGCGGGAGGACGCCCTGGAGACACTGGAGCGCAACGGGTATCTCGACGATTCCCGGGCGGCGGCGGCGCGAGCATCGGCGCTCGCCGGGCGGGGATGGGGCGACGAGGGGATCCGCTTCCGGCTCGAGCAGGAGGGCTTCGCCGGGGAGCCGCTCGAGGCGGCCCTCGCGAGCCTCGAGCCGGAGCACGAGCGGGCTCGATCACTGGCCGCGCAAGGGCGCAGCGAGCGCTGGCTGGCGGCGCGAGGATTTGCACCCGAGCCGTGATCGGCGCTACGATCAGGCACACGCTTCATCCAACGTTTTGCCTGCAAACGAGCTTTTCCGAAACGCTTCAGACGCTGTGAGAATCGACTTCGACCCCTTCTCGACACGCCGGAGGCTGCCGCTGAGGTAGGGCGGCGCACGGCCGGTGCGCGCGTGCGCGCCGACACAGCTGGGCGACCGGAACGGCCGCGTGCAGGCGGAACCTCCACGTGAGGAGTCGCCCGTGCTGATCGCGATCGCAGCCGCCGTCGGAGTCGTCGGAGGAGCGATCCTCGCGCTCGTCGCGGTGCAGGTCTTCGGCGCGACCGGCGTGGGAAAGGCACGGCGTCTACAGCGCCAGATCGTCGGAGACGCCGAGCGCGAGGCAGAGGCAGTCCGGCGCGAGGCGATGATCGAGGCCCGCGAGCAGGCGGTGAAGCTGCGTGCGGAGATCGACGACGAGCTGGCCGATCGCCGGCAGGCGGTCGTGAAGATCGAGGAGCGCGTCCTCGCGAAGGAGGAGGACATCGAGCGGCGCCTCGTCGAGGTCGCCCGCCGCGACCAGGGGATCAGCGACCGCGAAACGCATCTGCGCGGGCTCCAGGACGAGTTGAAGGAGGTGAAGCGCGCGCAGCAGTCCGCGCTCGAGCGCGTCGCCGGTATGACGCTGCAGGAGGCGAAGGCCCAGCTGCTGCAGCGCGGCGAGGAGCTCGTCCGCCACGACCTCGCGCGGCGCGTGCGCATGATGGAAGAAGAGGCCCGGGCGGAGTCGAAGCGTCGCGCGCGCAACCTCGTCGCCGACGCGCTGCAGCGCGTCGCGGCAAGCCACGCCGCGGAGACGACCGTCACGGTCGTCGAGCTGCCGTCCGACGACATGAAGGGGCGCATCATCGGGCGTGAGGGCCGCAACATCCGCGCGCTGGAGCACTTGACGGGCGTCGACTTCATCATCGACGACACACCGCATGCGGTCGTGCTCTCGTCGTTCGACGGGTTGCGGCGAGAGATCGCGCGGCTGACGCTCACGAAGCTGATCGAGGACGGCCGCATTCATCCGGCGCGGATCGAGGAGACGTACTACCAGTCGAAGGCGGAGCTCGAAGAGATCGTCCGCCAGGCCGGAGAGCAGGCGGTCTTCGAGGCGAACTGCGGCCCGTTCCACGAGGAGTTGCAGAAGATCCTCGGACGGCTGCGCTTCCGCACGAGCTACGGGCAGAATGTCCTCAAGCACACGCTCGAGGTCGTGCACCTGACTGGGATCATGGCGACGGAGCTGGGGGCGAGCGTCCGGACTGCGAAGCGCGCGGCGATGCTGCACGACATCGGCAAAGCAATGACGCACGAGATGGAGGGCTCGCACGCGCTCATCTCGGCGCAGCTCGCGCGGCGCTACGGGGAGCCGCAGGGCGTCGTCCACGCGATCGAGGCGCACCACTACGAGGTTCAGCCGCAGACGGTGGAGGCCGTGCTCGTCATCGCGGCGGACGCCATCTCCGCGTCACGCCCTGGTGCGAGGGGCGAGAGCCTCGAGCACTACATCAAGCGGCTCGAGTCGCTCGAGGAGCTCGCAGCGGCGAAGCCCGGCGTGGAGAAGGTCTATGCACTCCAGGCGGGCCGCGAGATCCGCGTCATCGTCGCGCCGCGGGACGTGAGCGACGAAGAGGCGGCGCTGCTGTCGCACGAGATCGCACGCGAGATCGAGGACCAGCTCGAGTATCCCGGCCAGGTGAAGGTGACCGTCATCCGCGAGAGCCGCGCGGTCGACGTCGCCCGCAACCACGGCGGCAACGGCGAGACGTCAGCGGCGCAGGAAACCGCGGAGGCGGATGTCGCGTGACGAGGCGCCGATGAGGATGCGATACAGACCGGGCGCCGCGTGCCAGCTCTGGGATGCCGTGTCCCATGTCGAGAACGAGCGGCGCGTGAGCGCCATCGTCACGCGGGTGCTGCGGCCGGCGCGAAGGAAGACTCTCTCGTATCCCTGCAGCTGCTTCGGCGGCTCGCCCGCCGCCGCCGGATCGTCCACGTACAGCTGGGGGACGTCGGAGCCGGCGCGCGCGCCGACGTTGCTGACCGTGAACGACACCGCAACGCGCCCACCCGTCCGTGCGATGTGCAGGTGGCTGTACGCGAACGTCGTGTACGAGAGCCCATAGCCGAACGGGAACAACGGCGTGACCTTGTTCGCGTCGTACCAGCGATAGCCGACGTCGAGCCCCTCCGAGAAGGTGGCATCCTGCCCGTCGCCGCTGCCGGGCCACTGGCCGGGCGTCGAGGCAGGCACGGCGCTGTCACTCGGCGGGAACGTCTGGGGGAGCCGGCCGCCGGGATTCACATCGCCGAAGAGGACGGCGGCGATGGCGTCGCCGTCCCGCTGGCCGGAATACCATGCCTCGACGACCCCCGAGACCTGGTCGAGCCACGGCATCAGGACGGGGCCGCCCGTGTCGAGGACGACGATCGTTTGGGGATTCGCTGCGGCGACCTGCTCCACGAGCTGATCCTGGCCGTTCGGCAGCTCGAGGCCGTCGCGGTCGGCGCCCTCGCGTTCCGTGTCGTAGACGAAGACGACGGCGATGCTCGCCTTGCGTGCGAGCGCGGCCGCGGCGGCGGGGTCGCTTCCGTCGGCGGAGACGACGGTCGCACCGGCCTTCGCCGCGCGCGCGGTCAGCGCCTGCAAGGGCGTCACCGGAGACACTCCTCCGACGAAGGAGCTGCCGCCGCCGGCGGCGTAGGCGCGGATGTCGCCGTAGCCTGCCGGCGCACCGATGACGGCGAGCGTCGCGCCGCGGCCGAGCTGCAGCGGGAGCGTGCCGGGATCGTTCTTCAAGAGCACGGTGCCCTCTTCGGCGACCTGCAGCGCGATCTGCTGCTCGGCGGGAGTCGACACGTACAGCCGTGAGACGGTCGAGAGGGGAGGCGGCGGGCTGTCGAAGAGGCCGAGCCGGAACATGGAGGTCAAGATGCCGGTCGCCATCGAGTCGAGCGTCGACGTCGAGACCGCACCCGACGTGAGGGCATTCGCGAGCGAGCTCGTGAAGAAGACGCCGCCGGGCATCTCGATGTCGAGGCCCGCGTTCGCCGAGGCGATCGTCGACCACGTCGCGCCCCAGTCGGAGACGACGAACCCGGTGAAGCCGAACTGCTTTCGCAGCACCGTCGTCAGAAGCGGCTGGTTCTGGCAGGAGAAGGTCGCGTTCACGAGCCCGTAGCCGCACATCACCGCTCCGACCTTTCCCTGGCCGACCGCGGTGGCGAACGGCGGTAGATAAATCTCGTGCAGGGTGCGGTCGTCGACGTTCGAGGAGACGTAGTAGCGGTTCGTCTCCTGGCTGTTGACGGCGAAGTGCTTGACGGTCGCAACGACCGGGTTCTGTTGAATTCCCTCGATCACGGCCGCTCCCGTCTGGCCGGCGAGGAACGGATCCTCGCCGAACGCCTCGAAGTTGCGGCCGTTCTCCGGAACGCGCGCAATGTTCACGTTGGGTGCGAGCAGGACGTCGATCCCCTTCTGCCACGCTTCGTGGCCGAGC
>DASYFU010000161.1:0-7893 GCA_036498225.1 Gaiellaceae bacterium
TGACCTTGAAGATCCGCGGGTTCAGCAGCTTGCCGAGCGCGACTGCCTGGACGTGCGAGTCGTTGACACCGCTCAGCATCACGTACTCGACGAACACCTTGCGGCGCTTGCGTTCGTAGTACGCCTCGCACGCCGCGATCACGTCCGGGAGCGGGTAGCGCTCGTTGACCGGCATCAGCTCGCTGCGGAGCGCCTCGTCAGCCGCGTGCAGCGACAGCGCCAGCCGGATCGGCATCGGTGTCTCGGCGAGCCGCTCGATGCCGGGGATCCAGCCGACCGTCGAGATCGCGGTGCGGCGGTGCGTCACGCCGAGGTCCGGAAGCTGCTCGCACGCCGCGAGCACCGCGTCGAGGTTGAGCATCGGCTCGCCCATCCCCATGAACACCGCGTGGTCGACCTCGGTCAGGCGGCGGAAGTGCAGTGCCTGGTCGAGGATCTCCGACGCGGTCAGGTTGCGCCCGAACGCCATCTGCCCGGTCGCGCAGAACGTGCACGTCAGCGGGCAGCCCGACTGCGACGACAGGCAAAGCGACCGCCGGCCGTCGCGGTAGCGCATGAGTACCGCCTCGACGGGGTGGCCGTCGGCCGTGCGGAACAGCACCTTGATCGTGCCGTCGCGCGACGCGCGCTCGGTCTCCACGGTCAGCGTCGAAAACGGGATGCGCGCGGCCAGCTCCTCCCGCAGACTGCGCGGCAGGTCGGTCATCGCGTCGTAGCCGGTTGCGCCGCGCGCCGCCCACGACCACACCTGTGCAACCCGGTACGACGGCCGGCCGGCGAGCGCCTCGTCCAGCAGCGAGAGATCCATTACTCGTACTGCAGGGCAGCCAAGACGTTCAACCGTCCTGCGCGCCGCGCCGGGAAGATCGCCGCGACGATGCCCGCGATGATCGCGGCGATGATGAAGACGACGAGCGTCCCGACCGGGATCGAGAACGCCGGGTACTTGATCGCCTTGCCCACCATCAGCGCGAGCACGATCCCGACCGGGATGCCGAGGGCCGCGCCGATGAGCGCCGTGATGATGCTCTCGTGCCGGATCATGCTGCGCACCTGGCGGCGCGTCATGCCGACCGCGCGCAGGATTCCGAGCTCACGCGTGCGCTCGAACACGGTCAGGACCAGCGTGTTCACGATCCCGAAGAGGCTGATGATGATCGAGAGCGAGAGGAGCACGTAGAGCAGGTTCAGGAGCGTGTCGATTCCCTGCTCCTGGTTCTTCTTGAACTGGCTCGCCGTCGCGATCTTCGCGTCCGGGAACGTCTTCAACGCGGCATTGAGGTTCGCCGTGTTCGTGGGAGTCACTCCGCCGGCGATGTCGACGAATGCATAGACGTTCTGCGGGTTCTGGTACTCGCTGTCGAAGCGCGTGCTGGAAATGGTGATGTCGCCGTACGGCGAACCGCCCTTCGGGGGCGCGAAGATGCCCTTGAGGACGAGGTTCATCGTCGTGCCGCTCGGCGTCTCGACCTTGAGCGGAGAGCCGACCGTCAGATGGTGGCTCTTCGCGTAGTCCTTGGAGACGAACGCGCCGTTGCGGCCGAGCTCGCCGGGCACGGCCTGCGAACCGACCTGCCACTTGACCGTGACCACCTTGCTGATGTCGGGAGCGACGCCGGTGATGCCGATCCGGCTGCCGAATGCCTTGCCCTGGCCCGCGCGCACGCCCGAGACGACGCTGACGCCGCGAACCTTCTTCAGCGCATTCGCCGACGAGATCGAGATGGGGGAGAAGTTGTCGGTCGCCGTGACCGCGTAGTTGCCCTTGAAGACCGAGTTGACGGCGTTCTCGAACGTCGTCTTCAGTCCGGACGCGAGCACTGAGACGAGCGTGACGAGGGCGAGACCGATCATCAGCGCGGACGCGGTCGATGCGGTGCGCTGCGGGTTCCGCATCGCGTTGCCGCGTGCGAGTGTGCCCGCGGCGCCGGCGAAGCGCGCGGCCGGCCAGCCGAGCCAGCGCGCGAGCGGCGGAACGAGCGTCTTCGCGAGCATCGCCACGCCGATGAAGACCGCGGCCGCTCCGATGCCGAGGGCGAGGAGGCGATCCGTCGTGGAGAGGCCGCCGACGAAGAGGCCGATCAGCATCAGCGCGAGCGCGGCGCCGATCGTGAGCAACGCCGCGGCGACGCTGAAGCGCGCGAACCGCGACGTGGGGAGGATCGCGCCCTCGCGCACCGCCGAGATCGGCGCGACACGCGTCGCGCGGATAGCCGGGCGCAGGGCTGCGAGCAGCGTCACCACGATCCCGACTGCGAGCGAGACGACGATCGTCCGCGTCGCGAATACGGTCCCGGCCTGCGGCAGATCGATGCCGAAGTGGACGAAGAGCTTGTTCAAGCCCTTGGCCAGCCCGAGGCCGAGGAAGAGACCCGCCACCGACGCGAGGACGCCGATGACGAACGCCTCGAGCATCACCAAGCCGAGCACCTGCCGGCGCGTCGCTCCGAGCGTCCTCAGCGTCGCGAGCTCCCGCGTCCGCTGCGCGATCGTGATCGACAGCGTGTTCCCGATTACGAAGATGCCGACGAAGAGCGCCACGCCGGCGAACGCGAGCAGGAAGTCGTTGATGATCGAGAGGAATCCGTTCGTGTCCTTCGTCGCCTGCTGCGCCTGCGCCTGCGCCGTCCGCACCTGCGCCGTCGGCGGCAGGAGCGGCGCGATCTCCTGCACGAGCTGTGCAGGCTTCACGCCCGGCTTCGCGCCGATGTCGATGCCGTCGAGCAGGCCCTCCTTGTGGAAGATCTTCTGCGCGGTGGGGAAGTCGAAGATCGCCATCGTGGCGCCGCCGAGCGACGACACTCCGCCGATCTTCACGATGCCCGCGATGGTGTACTTCACGACCGGGCCGCGCGCGACGACGCCGATCGTGTCGCCGACCTTGTAGTTGTCCTTCGAGGCCGTGTGCGCGTCGATGGCGACCTGGTGGTTGCCGACGGGCCACGTCCCAGCCGTGAGCGTGAGCGGGTTGAAGCGCTGGTCGCCCTTCGGATGGACGCTGAACGCGAGGCTGGGCGCGCCGCCGCCGGAAATGACCTTCCCGTTGCGGCCGACGAGATGCGCGAGATCGCTGATGCCGCCCGAGGCGGCGGCGACGCCCGGCAGCTTCTGCACCTTCGCGAGCAGCGACTCCGGGAACGACGGCGGCAGCCCGTTGTTGTTGGTGTTCGTGTTCCCGAGGGCGCTCTTGCCGGTGATGACGGCGTCCGTCTTCGCGTACACCGTCGTGAAGACGGTCCCGAAGGCGGCCTTGATCGTGTCGGTGAGGACGTACGTGCCGCTGATCATCGCAACGCCGAGCACGATCGCGACCGCGGTCAGAACCGCCCGAAGCTTGCGCCCGAGAAGTCCTTTGAGCGCGACGGTGGTCACGAGGAGAGCTGGCTCATCTCCGTGAGCACGTCCTCGGTGCTCGCGCCCGCGAGCTCCTTGACGATGAGCCCGTCGGCGATGAAGAGGATGCGGTCTGCGATGATCGCGGCGCGCGCCTCGTGCGTCACCATCACGATCTTCTGTCCGTACGTGTTCACCGAGTCGCGGATGAGGTCGAGGATCTCCCCGCCCGTTTTCGAGTCGAGGTTGCCCGTCGGCTCGTCGGCGAACAGGATCGTCGGTCGCGTGACGAGTGCGCGCGAGATCGCGACGCGCTGCTGCTCGCCGCCCGAAAGCTCGGACGGACGGTGCGAGCGCCGCTTGGCGATGCCGGTGCGGTCGAGCAGCTCGTCGACCCACGCCTTGTCCGGCTTCTCGCCCGCGATGGAGAGCGGTAGGACGACGTTCTCCTCCGCGGTCAGCATCGGGAGCAGGTTGAAGAACTGGAAGACGAAGCCGATGTGCTTGCGCCTGAGCCGCGTGAGGTCGGCGTCGCCGAGCTCGGTGATTTCGGAGCCGGCGATCTCGACGGTGCCGGTCGTCGGCTTGTCGAGGCCGGCGAGGATGTGCATGAGCGTCGACTTGCCCGAGCCCGACGGCCCCATGACGGCAACGAGCTCGCCCGCGCGCACCTCGAGCGACACGCCGCGGAGCGCCTCGACGGCGGTGTCGCCTTCGCCGTAGCGCTTCGTCAGGTCGTGCGCGGCGACGACGACGTCGCCCCGCTCGGGGCGCTGCGATGGGGTCTGCTGCTGTGTCGCGGACACGCCCCCAAGCTATCAGCGGTTCCCGGCGAGGAGGAAGCCGATGACGACGACCGCATACGCGGCGATCAGCACGACCCCGTCGCTACGGCTCGTCTCTCCGTCCCACACCGTCTTGCCCGCGAGCGCGACTGCGGCGCCCATCGCGACGAGCTCCTCCCAGCGGAAGCTGAGCGGCAAAGCGTGCGCGAAGAAAAGTGACAGGAGGGTTACGGCCGGGAGGACGAGCAGGCCGACCTGCGCGCTGGACGAGATCGCGATCTCGCTCGCGAGCTTCATCTTCCCCGCGCGCGCGATGACGACGGCGCCGCCGTGCTCGGCGGCATTGCCGACGATCGCGACGATCACGGCCGCGATGAAGAACTCGCTCGCGCCGATCGCCGACGCGAAGCCCTTGAGCGAGTGCACGAGGATCTCGCTGACGAGGGCAGTCGCAACGGTCACGACCGCGAGCACGCCGAGCGCGAACGGAAGCGGCCATGCTTGCGCGGATGCTTCCGCCCGCTCGAGCCTGTTGTGGCGGCGGAGGTTGCGGACGGTGACCGCGAGGTAGAGCACGAGCAGCGCTGCCGCGATGGGCATGGAGACGACGACGGCGACGTGGCGCTCGGAGGGTCCCGTGTAGCCGACGACGGCCGGCGGCACGAGCAGGACCACCGCTGCGCCCGCAAGCGCGAGCTGCGAGAGGAGCGAGCGCCGGTCGATCTCCTTCGACGGACCGACGATCTGCGCCACGCCGAAGACGAGGAGCAGGTTCGAGATGACGCTGCCGGCGAGCGATCCGCGCACGACCTCCGGCAGTCCGTCGCCGATCGCGAACAGCGCGATGATCAGCTCCGGCGCATTGCCGAAGCTCGCGTTCAAGAACCCGCCGACTCCGGGCCCGGTGTGCTCGGCCGCCTGCTCGGTCGTTTCGCCGATCAGCCACGCGAGCGGGATGAGCGAGGCTGCGGCGAGGACGAAGAGCGCGGTGTTCCCCGGATGGACCGTGTAACGGACCGCGATCGTTGCGGGCGCGAGGGCCAGCGACGCCCAGAGGATCCTGCGTGGCACGGGCCGGTAGCGTAGACGGCCCGGTGCTGCAGGCAGTCCTCTTCGATTGGGGCGACACGCTCATGCGCTGGGAGTGGGAGCCCGAGCTGCTCGTCGCGGGCCATGACGCCGGTCTTCGCGCGATCGGGCGCGAGCCGGTGCCCGCGATGACGGAACGCTTTCGTGACGCGTATCTCCCGCTGCTGTGGGTGCCGGGCACGCTCGAGGAGGTCGAGTATCCGGGCCTCGTGCGGAAGCTCCTCGGCGAGGAGGGCATCGAGGTCGACGACGACGAGCTAGACCGGTTCCTCGAGGCCGAGCACGCCGCGTGGCAGCCCGCGCGCATGCTTGCCACGACGACCCACGCGCTGCTCGAGGCGCTGCGCGACCGCGAGCTGAAGGTCGGGCTCGTCTCCAATGCGCTCGACCCGCCGCACCTGCTTCATCGCGATCTCGATGAGATGGGAGTTGCAGAGCGTCTCGACGTCGCGCTCTTCTCCTCCGAGGTCGGGTGGCGGAAGCCGCACCCGGCCATCTTCGAGCGCGCACTGGACGCGATCGGCGTCGAGGCGAAGCACGCGCTCTTCGTCGGCGACTCGCTCGTCAATGACATCGGCGGTGCCGCGGCGCTCGAGATGCACACGTGTCAGGCACTGTGGTTCCGGGCCGACGAGGAGGATCAGGCGCTCGAGCCCGAGTTCCGCGCGTTCACGCAGATGGACGTGATGACGGTCGTGCGGCGCCTGCAGTAACCCGGGCGACGAACAGGACCAGCGCGAGAAGTGGCCGGCGACGCGTCCGGCTGGACAGGAAGATCGGCATCGATCCCCGGTCGCCCCCCACGATGGGATCTCGATCGGCGCACGCCGGCCGGCGCTCCATCGCTCGAACGGGGGCGCTGTGAGTGGCCGCTTCGTTTGGGTAAGCGCAAATCGCGGCATCTGTCAAGACTTGCGGGATCCGAAATCCGGCGCACACAATGCAGGGCAGATGAGCACGCTGACGCTCCGCCCGCAGGACGCGGTCGAGTGCCGCGCATGTGGGGTCCACTGCGACAAGGTGGTCTACCCGTCCGCCTGTGTGGAGCGCTCGTGCCCGTTCGTGTACGCGTACGAGGAGCACGGTCACACCTTCATGGGCTGCATGCAGCGGGTGTTCGAGGTCGAGATCGACGTCGGGATGCTGCACGCGGCCGAGGCCCGGCGGGCCGGCTTCGGTGCGGTGAAGGCGATGCGCCACCCGCTGCCGATGTGCCAGTCGGAGATCGAGCCGTGCTACGAGCGGCGCACCGGCGAGCTCGGATGCATCAATCCCGAGTTCAACGAGCTGCCGGCGGGATCGCCGACGTTCCGGGTCTTCGCTCGGCTGTCGTCCTAGCTTCCGGCACCGCCTCCAGGAGCAGCACGCCAAGGAGAGGCCCGACAGCCGCGAGCGCGAACGCGAGCCGCCACGACGAAGCGGCCACCGCCGCGAACGCCGGCGGCGCACCCGCGACGACGACGCCGAGGATCGTCTGCTGGAAGCCGAGCGCGGCACCCGTGCGAGCGGCTCCTGCCGCCTCGGCGGCTGCTGCGAATGCGAGCCCGTTCCACGCCATGCTGAGGACGCCGCCGATGGCGAATGCAGGCACGAGGACGGCGAGCGGTGCGTCGAGGAGCGCCGCCACCCCTGCGGTCGCGACCGCCAACGCGATCCCGATGACGCGCAGCGGCAGGAGGCGGGTGCGCATGCGGTCCGAGATCCGGCCCGCGGCGATGCGCGCGCCGATGGCGAGCACGTTGATCGCCGCGAGCAGTGCGGCCGCAGCGTGCGTCGATACGTGCCGGTGCTCGTGCAGGAAGAGGACGACGAACCCGGTGATCCCGATCTGCGCAGTCAGGTAGAGCGCCGTCCCGCCGCCGAGCAGCCACATGCGGCGGTCGCCCAGCGGACGCACGACGTCCGCGAGCTCCGGCTCGCGTCCGGGCGAGCCGCGCATGAAGAGGGCGGCGACGATCGCGCCGACGACGCAGGCGCCGGCGAGTGCGTAGAACGCGGGACGCGTGCCGCCGAGCACGGGGAGGGCGGCCGCGCCGAGCGCGCCGCCGATGGGGATCGCCGTCTGGCGGACGCCGAGTGCAAGCCCGAGCTCGCCCGGCGGAAACCAGCTCATGATCGCGCGGCCGCTCGCGGCGTTGACGCTCGCGCCGAGCGCCCCGGCTGCGATCAGCGTCGCGACGAGCGCGGCCACGCTCGTCGTCCGTCCCGCGGCCGCGAAGGCCGCGCCCGCGCCGACGAGGCCGACGGCGATGACGAGGCGCTCGTCGAACCGGTCCGCGAGCAATCCCCAGGCCATGAGCGTGAGCAGCATCCCGATGCCGATGGCCGCGAGCACGACGCCGGTCTCGCTGAGCGAGAGCCGGTACTCCGTGCGGATCGCAGGTGCGAGAGCAGGCAACCCGACCGACGCGGTCGAGAAGCTCGTCTGCGCGAGCGTGCCTGCCGCCAGGATCACCCAGCGATAGCGCGTGCTCGCATCTCCTTGGCCTTGGCGATCTCCGTTGCGTCAGGGCCGTGACCGTCCGGCCCGGCCGTCTCGAGCACCGCAGGGAGGTTCTGAAGTCGCGCGTTGCCGAGGAAGACGCCGAGCTGCTCGCCGAGCAGTCCCTCGCCCATGTTCGCGTGCCGGTCGCGATTCGAGCCGAGCGGCGTCTCCGAGTCGTTGATGTGCAGCGCACGCAGCCGG